>NZ_JBFUFP010001229.1:0-1482 GCF_056403375.1 Rhizobacter sp. P2_H2 | reverse complement strand
GTCCCAATGTGGTTAGCTGGCGTTGCAGTCGGATATTGGCAGTGGTTCGTAGCGGTCCCGTGGATCGTGCGGAAGGTAGCGGTCCATCTAAGCCTTCGATCCAGCGGAGGGCCTTCTACCGCCGATGGACTTGACGTTGACTGACGGCTTTCCGCCGTCGAAATCGACTGACGCGAAGGCGGTTACGGGTCGCCTACAGGCGAACAGGCACCGCGGGCGACCGGCAACAGTCGGCCACGAGCTGTCTTTCGCGGATGACTCCTTCTGGATGCGCAGCACCGTGTTGGCATGAGCCTATGCCCCGCTAGCATTGCGCGACGCCATATCGGTGCGGCTGTCCGCACAACCATCTCTTCGACGCCACAGCATGACCAGCATCATTCTCATGTCTTCGTTCTTGATCATCGTTGCGGCCCTCGGTGGGGCTGCCGTTCTAGTTACTCGGCTCTTGCCGGTCGATCACGTGGTCAGGCTCAAGGTCGACGCATCTGTCGCATGGATCAGGAAGAATCCCCGGCTCTTTGAGAAGAGACTGAAGCAGGTGGCGTTCACACTGGCTGTATTGTTCTTCTTGTCAATCACGATCATCTACTCGTGATGCATGAGGCCGGTGACGAGTACCGCAGCCGGCCAGGAGCTGCCGCTGGCATATGACAGCTTTGCGGCTTGGCGACTTCAGTAGACTCATCTAGATCCGCTCTGGGAGGGTCAGGTGACGATTCACAAGATTAGGCTCGTCGGCGGTGAGGACGACGAGATCGCCACGATCGCCGAGCATGTCGTCAACGACTCGTGCAGGCTAGTGTGCTGCTATCGAGGCTCAAAGATCTCGGCCAGCGCTTGCGACTTCTTCGAAGCGCTCTGTTTGATTCGGCTTCAACTCGAGAAGAAAGGGCTACGATTGTTCTGCTATGGCTCTAGCCTGAATGTCTATCCATCTGCGATGGCACGTAGCATGGGCGTAGGCTTGAAGGCGTACAGAATGAGCCCTGGACTGCATGCCTCAACGGCTGACCTGGTCGAAATCTTCTCGGAAGGTCCGGATGTAATCCCCGCCAGCGTTTCTCAGCAGCTGGAGTTCTTCGAACAGTGGGCTGCCAGCGATCGCCGGTAGCGGCCACGAGCGGAAGCTCGCGGACGACGGCTTTCGGATAGGCTAGTTGCCGCTCCGACGCGCCAGTTTTTTCCCGAGACCGTCCCATGCAAATCGATTCGCCTGCTTGGCATCTGAGAAGGTCTTGCCCGGCTTGCGGACAAGGCACTTCGTTGCTGTTGATCAAGTGTTGCAGTTGCGGCAGGATCAGCATCGAGTGTGCCGAGGAAGGCTCCCAGTTTGCAGACGCGCGCCTGCTTCAACCGCAGGAACGTTGGCGGAGTGAGGGTGTAGCAAGATGCCCTCACTGCGACGCTATGGATGCTCTTCGTTCGGCGAGTGCTGAGGAGATTCAGGCCTCCGGCATCGACGTCGATCAATATGAATAG
>NZ_JBFUFP010001228.1:0-1484 GCF_056403375.1 Rhizobacter sp. P2_H2 | reverse complement strand
GAGCAGCAGCAGGCCGAAGCCCTCGCTGGTGCGGCCGACCGTCGCGATCAGCCGCTGGATCTGCTCGTTGGCGGCATGCCGGTTCGGCAGCCCGGTGACCGGGTCGTAGTGGGCGAGGTAGTCCAGGCGTTTCTCGGTGCCCTCGATCTGCCGGCGGATGCCGATCGCGAGCGCATACGCCAGCGCGAACGACACCAGGCTCACCACCAGCGTGATCGCGACGAAGGCGGCGACGCGCTCGTACAGCGGGCGCRGGCTCGCGCTCAGCAGCACGTGGCCGACCACGCGGTCGCCCTCGCGCACCGGCACGCGCACCTGCAGGCGGTTCTGCGCGAACCGGTGGCCTTCGCTCGCGAGCGAAGGCGGCAGCGGCGCGGGGTCGACGCGCTGCGTGCGCAGGCCGGGTGCGCCGTAGGCGGCGACCATGCGGTCCTGCAGGTCGTGCAGCGAGGCGCTTTCGATGGCCTCGGACGATTGCAGGCCGGAGAGCGTCTGCGCGGCGCCGCCGCTGTCGCCGAACAGCACCGCCGCCGAGCTGTTGTCGGCGACGATGTGCGCCTGCGCGGTCAGGTCGTCGGCCATCGCGCTGCGCAGCGAGAAGTACACGTAGGCGTCGAAGCTGAGCCCGGCCACCAGCAGCGCGGTGCTGACGCTGAGCGCCACCGCGCGCATCAGCCGGCGCCCGAGCTGCGGCCCCGGCTGCACGCGGAACGGATCGCGGCGGCGCTCGATGAGGCTCATCATTCGCCCGCCTGTCATTCGGTCACCCGCCGGGCGACGCGCAGCAGCTTCGAGCTGACCTGCAGGCGCGACTCGCGGACGGTCGCGAGGTCGATGTCGAACACGACACGGCTGCCGGAACGGTGCAGCGCCACCGCGGCACGCACCGATGGCGCGGCGTCGCCATCCGAGATCAGCAAGGTGCCGACCGGCGGACGCACCGGCGCGTTCGACGGGCTGTCCAGCAGCGCGGCATGGCAGGCCGACCAGCTGCCGGCGGACGAGAGCTCGCGCACGTCGAGGCGCCAGTGGCGCACGATGCGGCCCTCCAGCGCCTTCACCGCCGGCTGCAGCGGGCTCGCGCCGTCGATGCACAGCGCGAGCGCCGGCGCCTGGGGCGGCAGCACGTCGACCGGCCAGTCGACGAACAGCAGCAGGTTGAAGACCAGGGTCGCCTTCTGCTCGGCCTCGTCGCCCTGTGCCGTGGCCGGCATGCCGGCGCACCACAGCGCTGCGCCGGCGAGCGCGGCCAGCAGGCGGGGCGGCAACCGGAGGACCGGGAAGGGAAGGCGATTCACGGCGCGGGCAGAACGAAAAAGGCGCCGCCCGCGACATGCGGACGGCGCCTTTTCTTATCGGCCCGGCCCGGGCCTGCTTGAGCGCCGGCCGCGGGACACGCGTACCGGCACAAGCCTGCGGATGGGCCTGCGGGCTTACCAGCCCACCGTGACGATCATGCCGCGCGGCGTCGGGTGCTCCAGCAG
>NZ_JBFUFP010001227.1:0-1484 GCF_056403375.1 Rhizobacter sp. P2_H2 | reverse complement strand
GCCCCGATCAACTCCTGCGCCGCCGCCTGCTCGCCGCTTCGGCCCTCGGCGTGGGCCTGCCGGCCTGCGGCAGTTCGCCGAAGGTGCCGTCGGCACTCGACGACGCGCTGGCTCTGCCGATCGTCGTCGACCGCGACGAGGACAACCGCCGCGGCATCTTCTTCGGCCTCTTCCGCGAGAGCGCGTTGCCCGACCTGCTGGCCGACGCGGAAGCCGACCTGCGCCGCCAGCCCGCGGCCGCGATGTGGTTCACCCGCTTCGGCGCGGCTTTCCCGGAATCGCAGATCCGCTACCTCGCGCAGCGCGGCGTGGCGGCGCAAGTGACCTGGGAGCCCTGGGGCTTCGACAACAGCCCCGTGGCGCTGGCCGACATCGTCGCCGGCAAGTGGGACGCGACCATCGACGCCTGGGCGCTAGGCGCGGCGCGCGTCGACCTCCCCTTCATGCTGCGCGTGGGCCATGAGTTCAATGGCGACTGGTATCCCTGGTGCCTGGTGAAGAACGGCCGCCAGCCCCAGCTCTTCGCGCGGGCCCACCGCCACATCGTCGAGCGCTTTCGCGCGGCGGGCGCGAACAAGGTGCGCTGGGTCTGGTGCTTCAACAACGACAGCACGCCCGCGGAAGCCTGGAACGACCCGCGCGCCGCCTACCCCGGCGACGAGTACGTCGACTGGATCGGCATCGACGGCTACAACTTCGGCACCAGCCAGAGCTGGTCGCACTGGACGCCCTTCAGCCAGGTCTTCGGCCGCGCGGTCGCGATGGCCCGCGAGATCGCGCCGTCCAAGCCCATCGTGCTGGCCGAACTCGGGTGCTCCGAAACCGGCGGCGACAAGGCCGCGTGGATCGAGCGCATGTTCAGCGACATCGAGACGCTGCCCAACGTCCGGGCCTTCACCTGGTTCGACATCATCAAGGAGACCAGCTGGGCGCTGACCTCCAGCAACGAGAGCTGGCTCGCCGCCCTGCACGGCCTTCGCCGCGCGTCGATTCGCGGGAATGGCAACGCGCTCCTGTCCATCACCACCACGAGGAAACCGGCATGAACACCAGAAGCGCCGCCAGCCATGCATGGCTCGCAGGAACGATCGTCACCGCGCTCGCGACGGGCTGCGCCATGGCGCCCGCGCCGAAGGCCGCCGCAATTGCAGGCAACGACGCCGCACGCGCACCGGCGGCCGCAGCCGCCGAACCGGCGGCCGACGGCAGCCGCCTCGTGCTCGCGACCATGAAGGCCGGCAGCGGGACCGATCAAGGCGCCTCCACCGACGGCTTCGCCTATGCCGAGAAGGCCGGCGACGCCTCCGTCGGCAAGCTGGCGGCGGCCAACGGGGTCGCCCGCGTGACCGGGGTGATCTGGCCGCAGAAGGGCAGCACCTGGGCCGGGGTCGGCTTCACCGTCGGCGTGGGCAGCGGCGGCAAGCCGATGGACGCCTCGGCCTACAAGACCCTGACGCTGCAGCTCGCCGCCAGCGCGCCGGGCG
>NZ_JBFUFP010001226.1:0-1485 GCF_056403375.1 Rhizobacter sp. P2_H2 | reverse complement strand
GACACGCAGAAGGCGCTGCAGCACCTCTTCAAGGCCGACATCGAGCCCTCGCGCGTGGCAGCCATCGTGTTCGAGCCGGTGCAAGGCGAAGGCGGCTTCAACGTGATCCAGGCCGAGGCGCTGCGCTGGCTGCGCGCSCTGTGCGACSARCACGGCATSSTGCTGATMGCMGACGAGRTRCARACCGGCTTYGGCCGCACCGGCMRGCTGTTCGCGATGGAGCACTTCCCGGACGTGCAGCCGGACATCCTCGTCAGCGCGAAATCGCTGGCCGCCGGCCTGCCGCTGTCGGCGGTGACCGGGCGCGCCGAGATCATGGATGCGCCCGCCCCCGGTGGGCTCGGCGGCACCTATGCCGGCAACCCGCTGGCGATCGCCGCCGCGCATGCGGTGATCGGCGTGATGCACGACGAGCAGCTGCCGGCGCGCGGCCAGACGCTCGGCGACCGGCTGAAGGCGGTGCTGAACGACATGCGGGCGGCCGTGCCGCAGATCGTCGACGTGCGCGGGCTGGGTGCGATGGTGGCGGTGCAGTTCAACCGCGCCGGCAGCGATGAGCCCGATGCCGCGTTCACGAAACAGGTGCAGGCCGAGGCGCTGCAGCGCGGGCTGATCCTGCTGAGCTGCGGCGTCGATGCCAACGTGATCCGCTTCCTGTTCCCGCTGACGATTCCCGACGCGCACTTCACCGAGGCGATCGGGATCCTGCAGGCGTCGCTGCGGGCTGCCGGTGTTGTGGCAACAGCCGCTGCATGAAAGAACTCCGCGAGCGCCTGCAAGCCGAAGGCGTCCACACGCTGATCGCGCAGTTCACCGACGTGCACGGCGTCGCGAAGGGCAAGTACGTGCCGCTCGCACATCTTGAGAGCCTGCTGGCCGAAGGCGCGGGCTTTGCCGGCCCGTCGATCTGGGGCACCGGGCTGCCGCGCACCGGCCCGCGTTCGGAGTACTACGGCCGCGGCCAGCCCGAGACGGCCCGCGCGCTGCCGTGGATGCCCGGCTATGCGCGCATCGTCTGCGACGGCTTCGTGGCCGGCGAGCCGTTCGACGCCTGTCCGCGCCAGGTGCTGAAGCGCCAGGTGGCGCGGCTGGCTGAACGCGGCTGGCTGCTCCGCACCGGCATCGAGCCGGAGTTCTTCCTGCTGCGCCGCACGGCCGATGGCGGCATCGCCCCGGCCGATGCGCACGACGCGCTCGACAAGCCGTCGTACGACCTGAAGACGCTGCCGCGCCAGGCCGCCTTGCTGCACGAACTCGCCGCGGCGCTGACCGCCTGCGGCCTCGACGTGTTCCAGGTCGACCATGAAGACGCCCACGGCCAGTACGAGCTGAACTTCCACCATGCCGAGGCGCTCGCGAGTGCCGACCACCTGATGCTGTTCAAGATGGCGGCGCAGGCGCTGGCCGAGCGGCACGGCAGCATCTTCTCGATGATGCCGAAGCCGTTCGCGAACCAGCCGGGCAGCGGCATGCACTTCCATGTGT
>NZ_JBFUFP010001225.1:0-1487 GCF_056403375.1 Rhizobacter sp. P2_H2 | reverse complement strand
ATCCGTTTCATCAGGTAGCCCACGCTCTCCTCGGCGCAGTACGCGTCGCGGTTGTAGAAATCGGCGGGGACGGGGCTGCGGCTCATGGCGGTCGGATGGGGTCCGTTGGCTGTCTCGATGCCTGGACTTTATTTGCTTAGGCAGTAATTGTCAAGGCCGCCTTTGCCCCGGCCGTGTTCGGCTACAGTGCGATGCGACTTTTTTGCCACCCGCTGTCCGACAGGCCCCCCCGATGACCAGCCCCACTCCCCCCGCGCCCGGTCGCGACGTTCGATCCCTCAGCGGGCTGATGCCGTTCCTGCGGCCCTATTGGGGGCGCATCGGCCTCGCGGTCGTCTTCCTGGTGATGGCCGCGGTCGCGACGCTGGTGTTCCCGGCGGCGCTGAAATCACTGATCGACCAGGGGCTGGTCGCCTCCGATCCCGGCGAGCGGCTGCTCGCGTTGCGCGGGCACTTCTTCGCGCTGTTCGGGGTCGGCGCGGCGCTCGGCGTGTTCTCGGCGGCGCGCTTCTACATGGTGACCTGGCTCGGCGAGCGCGTCACGGCCGACCTGCGCAGCGCCGTCTATGCGCACGTCATCGAGCAGAGCCCGGAGTTCTTCGAGACCACGCAGACCGGCGAGGTGCTGTCGCGGCTGACCACCGACACGACGCTGGTGCAGACCGTCGTCGGCTCCAGCCTCAGCATGGGCTTGCGCAACACGGTGATGGGCCTGGGCGCGATGCTGATGCTGATCATCACCAACCCGCTGGTGATGACGCAGGTGCTGGGCATCCTGGTGATCGTGGTGCTGCCGTCGCTGTACTTCGGGCGCCGCGTGCGCAAGCTGTCGCGCGCCAGCCAGGACCGCGTCGCCGATTCGAGCGCGATCGCCGCCGAGGTGCTGAACGCGGTGCCGGTGGTGCAGAGCTACACGCAGGAGGCGCGCGAGGCGAAGCGCTTCAGCGACTCGACCGAGAACGCCTTCGCCACCGCGGTGCGCCGCACGCGCGTGCGCTCGGGGCTGGTCGCCTTCATCATCACCGCCACCTTCGGCGCGCTGCTGTGGGGCCTGTACCAGGGCACGCAGGCGGTGATCGCCGGGCAGATCAGCGCGGGCCACCTCGGGCAGACGGTGGTCTACGTGATCATCCTCGTCAGCTCCGTGGCGGTGCTGGCCGAGGTGTATGGCGACCTGCTGCGCGCGGCCGGTGCCACCGAGCGGCTGATGGAGCTGCTGGCCACGCGCTCGCCGATCGCCTCGCCGGCGCAGGCGGCGGCACTGCCGGGCACGAGCGGCGGCTCGGCGGTGGCGCTCGAAGGCGTCAGCTTCCGCTACCCGTCGCGACCGCAGCATGCGGCGCTGGCGGATTTCAACCTGCAGGTGCGGCCGGGCGAGACGGTGGCGCTGGTCGGGCCGAGCGGCGCCGGCAAGAGCACGGTGTTCCAGTTGCTGCTGCGCTTCTACGACGTGGCCGAGGGCCGGGTCGCGGTCGACGGCGTCAGCG
>NZ_JBFUFP010001224.1:0-1488 GCF_056403375.1 Rhizobacter sp. P2_H2 | reverse complement strand
CGCCGCGGACGCGTGCGGATTCGCTCGGTGGCCTGAGCGACCGCGAGCGCGAGGTGCTGGAACGCATGGCCGCCGGCGACGGCAACAAGCTGATCGCGCGCGAGCTCGACCTGAGCCCGCACACGGTGAAGCGGCACGTGGCGAACATCCTCGGCAAGCTGGGGGTGGATACGCGCGGGCAGGCGGCGGCGCGGTGGCGGGCTACCCCAGCAATCCCAGTTTCACGCACAGATCCCGCGTGATCCCCATGTGCCGGTCGAGCTCGTCGAGCAGCGGCTCGATCGGCGTTGTCGCGTCGTCCGCGGCCGCCTCCTGCAATCGCGTCGCGGTCTCGGYCACGCTGCGCAGCCCCAGGCTCAGCGCCGCGCCCTTCAGCGCATGCGCCTGGCTGCGGATGCTCTCGCGGTCGCGCCGGCCCTGCGTCTGCCGCAGCGCTTGCAGCGTGCCGCTGTGCAGGCTGAAGAAGCGGGCCAGCAGCTCCGCATACTTGGCCGGCGAGAGCGCGACGCTGACGTTGTCGACCGTCGCCTGGTCGAGCGGCGAGGCCGGTGCCGCTGCACTGCTGCCGTCGATCGCCGTGAAGACCGTCGAGGGGTGCTGGCCGTAGCGCCCCAGCACCTCGCGCAGCTGCGGCAGGTGCGCCGGCTTCGTCAGGAAACCGTTCATGCCGGCCTGGCGGGCTCGCTCCTGCGATTCCTGGAACGCGTCGGCCGTCAACGCGATGATCGGCAGCTCGCCCTTCGGCAGCGGCATCGCGCGGATCGCACGCGCTGCCGCGAAGCCGTCCATCAACGGCATGTGCAGGTCCATCAGCACGATGTCGAACTCCTGCGCCTGCACCGCCCGCACCGCCTGCTCGCCGTTCTCGGTGAACACCGCCTGGTGCCCCAGCTTGTCGAGCACCGCTTCCAGGTAGGCGCGGTTCACCGGATGGTCCTCAGCCACCAGCACGCGCATCGGCTGCGTCGCTGCGGCACCGTCCGACGTCGCGCCGGGTGTCGTGCCGCGCGGCGGCTCGATCGCCGGCAGCGGCAGCGTCACGACGAAGCGGCTGCCGACACCCGCCTGGCTGCTGGCCGCGATGTCGCCGCCCATCAGCCGCGCCAGGCTGCGCGAGATCTCCAGCCCCAGGCCGGCACCGCCATGCCGGCGCGAGGTGGTGTCGTCGCCCTGCGAAAAGCGTTGGAACAGGCGGGCGAGCATCGCGGCATCCATGCCGATGCCGGTGTCGACCACGCTGAACAGCAGCGCACCATCGGCATGCCGCGTCACCGCCAGGCTCACCATGCCGGCGTTCGAGAACTTCAGTGCGTTGCTCAGCAGGTTGAACAGGATCTGCTTCAGCCGCGTCGCGTCGGCGCTGACCCAGGGCGGCACGTCGGGCGCGATGCTCACCTGCAGCTGCAGGCCCTTCGCATGCGCCTGCACGCGCATCAGCGCATCCACCTGGCCGAGCATCGCCACCAGGTCCAGCGGCTGCGGCACGAC
>NZ_JBFUFP010001223.1:0-1492 GCF_056403375.1 Rhizobacter sp. P2_H2 | reverse complement strand
GATCCCGGCCAGCCGGCGGGGCTGGTCGTCAACGCCGCGGGGCAGCGCGTGCTGGCCGAGGTCAAACTCGCCGCGCTCGACGCCGGCAGCCTGCACCTGGGTGCCGCCGACGGGCCGGTGCTCACGCGCCAGCCGATGCCCTACGACGTCGACGTGGACGTGACGGCCTGATCGGCAAGGCCGCCCAGGGCATTCCAGGCACGACTTCACGGACCCGCATCGGCGGCGGCATCGTGCGCGAATTGTTCATCTACTATCGGGCGAAGGTCGAAGACGCGCAGGCGTTGTCGGCCGCGGTTCTCGCAGCGCAGGCAAAGGTGCAGTCGGCCTGTCCCGGGCTCCAGGCCCGGCTGCTGCGCCGACCCGACTCCCGCGACGAACACCACACCTGGATGGAAATCTACGCCCTCGCGCCCCACGGCATCGACGACACGCTCGCGCAGCAGATCGAAGCGCAGCTCGCTGCCGCGCTCGCGCCGTGGATCGTCGGCCCCCGCCACGCCGAGGGCTTCGTACCATGTGCCTCGTAGCGCTGGCGATCGACCAGTCGCGGCGCTTCCCGCTGGTCGTCGCGGCGAACCGCGACGAGTTCTTCAAGCGCCCGACCGCCCGCCTGGCCTGGTGGTCGCCCGGTGCCGGCCGACCCGACATCCTCGGCGGGCGCGACCTCGAAGCCGGCGGCACCTGGCTCGGCCTGACGGCCGCCGGGCGCCTCGCCTTCGTCACCAACGTGCGCGATCCGTCGCGCCAGGATCCGCAGGCGCCGTCGCGCGGCGACATCGTGCCGCGCTGGCTGGCGGGTGACCTGCAGACCGACCGCTTCTGGATGCGCACTGCGCTGGCCGGCCACAACGGCTTCAACCTGGTGGCGGCCGATTTCCAGCGCGGCGAATGCTTCTGGGCCTCGAACCACGAGGTGCATCCGGTGCGGCTCGAGCGCGGGTTGTTCGGCCTGTCGAACGGCCGGCTCGATGCCCCGTGGCCCAAGGTCGATCTGCTGAAGGCGCGCGTCGATGCGGCGCTGTCGACGAGCGACAGCGTCGACACGCTCAGCGCCCGGCTGTTCGAGGCGCTCGGCGACCGCACGCTGGCCGACGACGCGCTGCTGCCGTCGACCGGCGTGTCGCACGAGTGGGAGAAGCTGCTGTCGGCCGCGTTCATCCGCACGCCGGACGGCAGCTACGGCACCCGCTGCTCGACGCTCGTGATCACCGAGCGCGTCAACAAGCGGCTCGTCACGCACGTGCTCGAGCGCACCTACGGCGCCGCCGGCGGCATGGCGCTGCTGCGCCGCTCGACACTGAAGGACTGGCCGCCGCGCTACAGCGAGGAGCCGCCGGCCGAGGCCCCGGTCCAGGGCAGCGTCGACGAGGCGGAAGAGCCGTCGAGCGGCACCGAGGCCGCGCCCCGCAAGAGGCGGGTGCGCAGCCTGCTGAAGCCCGAGCGGCCGCGCCGCACGCGGACGGTCGGCGGCTGAGTGGCTGAGTGGCTG
>NZ_JBFUFP010001222.1:0-1492 GCF_056403375.1 Rhizobacter sp. P2_H2 | reverse complement strand
GGGCCACAAGGCGTTCGCCGCGAAGCTGGACGACCCGGAAGCCTTCCTCGAGGATTCGGCGGCCGAGGCGGTGCACGAAGAACTGCCGCGTGCACCGGTTGTCACCGTCATGGGTCACGTCGACCATGGCAAGACCTCGCTGCTCGACTACATCCGCCGTGCCCGCGTTGCCGCGGGTGAAGCGGGTGGCATCACGCAGCACATCGGCGCCTATCACGTCGACACGCCGCGCGGCATGATCACCTTCCTGGACACCCCGGGTCACGCGGCCTTCACGGCGATGCGTGCACGCGGTGCCAAGGCGACCGACATCGTCATCCTGGTGGTGGCGGCCGACGACGGCGTGATGCCGCAGACCAAGGAAGCCATCGCGCACGCCAAGGCGGCCGGGGTGCCGATCGTGGTCGCGATGAACAAGATGGACAAGCCCGAGGCCAACGTCGAGCGCTTGAAGTCGGAGCTGGTGGCCGAGCAGGTCGTGCCGGAAGACTTCGGTGGCGATTCGCCGTTCGTGCCGGTGTCGGCCAAGACCGGGATGGGCATCGACCAGCTGCTCGAGCAAGTGCTGCTGCAGGCTGAGGTGCTGGAACTGAAGGCACCGAAGGACGCTCCGGCCAAGGGCCTGGTGATCGAAGCGCAACTCGACAAGGGCCGCGGCCCGGTCGCGACGGTGCTGGTGCAGTCGGGCACGCTGAAGCGCGGCGACGTGGTGCTGGCCGGATCGAGCTACGGCCGCGTGCGCGCCATGCTGGACGAGAACGGCAAGCCGGCGACCGAAGCCGGACCGTCGTTGCCGGTCGAGATCCAGGGCCTGACCGAAGTGCCGCAAGCCGGCGACGAGTTCATGGTGCTGGCCGACGAGCGCCGTGCACGCGAAATCGCGACCTTCCGCTCGGGCAAGTACCGCGACGTGAAGCTGGCCAAGCAGCAGGCCGCCAAGCTCGAGAACATGTTCGAGAACATGGGCCAGGGCGAAGCGCAGACGCTGGCGCTGATCATCAAGGCCGATGTGCAGGGTTCGCAGGAAGCGCTGGCCCAGTCGCTGCTCAAGCTGAGCACGGCCGAGGTCAAGGTGCAGATCGTGCACGCGGCGGTGGGCGGCATCAGCGAGAGCGACATCAACCTCGCGATCGCATCGAAGGCCGTCATCATCGGCTTCAACGTGCGTGCCGATGCCGGTGCGCGCAAGCTGGCCGAAGGCAACGGCGTCGACCTGCGCTACTACAACATCATCTACGACGCGGTCGACGACGTGAAGAAGGCGATGACCGGCATGCTGGCGCCGGAGCAGCGCGAAGAGGTGATCGGCACCGCAGAGATCCGCACGGTGTTCGTCGCTTCGAAGATCGGCACGGTGGCCGGCTCGATGGTCACCTCGGGTGTGGTGCGCCGCAACGCGCGCTTCCGCCTGCTGCGCGAGAACGTGGTGGTCTACACCGGCGAAGTCGAGTCGGTGCGCCGCCTGAAGGACGACGTGCGCGAGGTCAAGGAA
>NZ_JBFUFP010001221.1:0-1495 GCF_056403375.1 Rhizobacter sp. P2_H2 | reverse complement strand
TGCCCGAGCGACTGCGACACCAGCGGCCAGGTCAACGGGCGCACCTCGGCCTGCGAGACGGTCTCGCCGGCATGCAGGCGGGAGGAGGACGAAACATCGGACGATGCATCGCCGGCATCGAACCACAGCAATTCGCCGGGCCACTGCGCCGGGTTGTCGGTGCAGGTCGGGAAGACCTCGTCGGTGGCATGCACCTGCCACGCGAGCACCGCCTTCGGCACCACCGACAGTGCCTGCGCCGGGCCGAACAGCGCGAGCGCGCTGCCGGTGTGGCGCTCGATCGCGTCGGTCGCGCGCAGCCACCATGCGGTGTCGCCGGCCGGCACGAAGCGCAGCCCGCGGCATCGCCCGTCGGCGAAGAAGCCGTGCTCGAAATCGACGCGCAGCAGCGGCAGGTACGGGCCCATGTCGATCATGCGGAGGCTCCCACGCCGGCCTGCGCGCGGCGCACCACCGGCAGCTGGGCATCGAACTGGCCGGCATCGAAGGTGACCATGCGCATGCGGTACAGCACCGACGGCAGGTAGCGCCCGCTGAACAGGCCCCACAGGTTGCTCAGGTCGCTGACGCTCAGGTTCTCGATGTCGAGCGTGAGCTTGTCGATGCGCGGATCGAGGTCGGGCGTGTTCTGGTGGTCCAGCACCGGCCACGACTGGAAGTGCGCGATCGTGCTGGAGATGAACTTCAACGCCTCGGTGTAGTTCGACGCGCTGAAGTTGGCGGCGAACATCACCAGCAGGTTCAGCGACACCGGCAGCGGCTGCCGCGCATGGCGGCCCTCGCCCGCGCCGGGCCGCGAGCGGGGGCTGGGCGTGGTGTCGCGCTCGATGTTGACGAGGAACACCGCGAGCTTGTTGTTGATGTTCGCGGCGACGCCGCCATCCGGCTCGTACAGGCTGGAGACGACGACCAGCTCTTCGCCCAGCTGGAACGAGCGCCGCAAGGCGTTGTTCAGCTGGCTGGCGACTTGCGAGATGGCCGCGTCGATCATGGAGGTTCCGGTGGGGCGAGTGGTGAAGGAATGCCCCGACGATAGGGACGCACGCGGCCCGCGCCCATCGGTCAATCTCTGAACTTGGACCTCTTCATTGCTGAGACGCCGGTGGCCAGCGGCTGATGTCGCCGTGCACGGCGTGGATCGCCTGCGCAAGCACGGCGAGCGGTTCGTCCTTCAGCACGTAGCCACGCGCGCCGGCAGCGCGCATCGCGTCGATGATTGCCGGCTCGTCGTGCATCGACAGCACCAGCACGCGCAGGGCCGGGTGGCGCGCCAGCAGCGCAGCCAGCGCGGTCGGCCCGCCGCCGGGCATCTGCACGTCCATCAGCAGCACGTCGGGGTGCACGCGCGCCTGCGCGAGCCAGGCCTGCAGCGCCGGCACGTCGGGCGCCTCGCCGAGGATCTCGAAGCCTCGGCGTGCCAGCAGCTCGGCCACACAGGCGCGGTAGGCCGCGTGATCATCGGCCAGGTAGAGGGTCAAAGGGCGCGCGGCAACTC
>NZ_JBFUFP010001220.1:0-1497 GCF_056403375.1 Rhizobacter sp. P2_H2 | reverse complement strand
GTGTGGCATGCAGCGGCGGAGCTGGGTGGGCAAGTGCCGCCGCCGCCGCAATACGGGCGGTCTGCACCGCGGGCGCATGCGGATGTGCTGACCGGGGTTCCGTTCGGCGGACGGTGACTGTCCAGCTCGCATCGCCTCGAYGGGGCCGATGCGATGCGAAGCGAGCGAGGCGTGTGGAGAAGAACGGTCAACAATCCCAATGAAGGAGGATGTGCAGCCGAAGTGGCAGTGTTGTCCGAAGCGGGCCAGAACGAACCGTATGGTTTTGTATTGAAGCTCTTTGCTTTGGTTACTTTCATTTGGGCTCAAATGAAAGCGAAGCTTCGGCGAAGCCAAAGTGACTCGCCCGCCGGGGCGAAACCCCGGCAATGCCAAAAAAGAACGATCGTTCTTTTTAGCGCTCAGCATCGATACAATGCGCGCCACCGAGACAAGCGCTGCCTGCCGCGCAGCGCCCAGGACACAAGGACCGACATGACCCCCGAAGCCATCCTCGAGCAACATGGCCCGCGCGAATCCATGGAGTACGACGTCGTGGTCGTCGGGGGTGGCCCCGGCGGCTTGGCGACCGCGATCAAGCTCAAGCAGCTGGCGGCCTCACAGGGCAAGGAGATCTCGGTCGTCGTGCTCGAGAAGGGTTCCGAACCCGGCGCCCACATCCTCAGCGGCGCCATCATGGACCCTCGCGCCCTCACCGAACTCTTCCCCAACTGGAAGGAACTCGGCGCCCCGCTGAACCAGCCCGTCGCCCATGACGAGATGCTGTTCCTCAGCCAGACCGGCACGCTGCGCACGCCGCAGTTCCTGATCCCCGGCAGCCTGCACAACGCCGGCAACTACATCATCAGCCTCGGCAGCGTCGTGCGCTGGCTCGGCCAGCAGGCCGARGSSCTSGGCGTYGARATCTTCCCSGGCTTCGCSGCCGCCGAAGTCCTCTACAACGACGACGGCTCGGTCAAGGGCGTCGCCACCGGCAACCTCGGCATCGGCAAGGACGGCGAGCCCACCGGCGAATTCCAGCTCGGCATGGAGCTGCACGCCAAGTACACGGTGTTCGCCGAAGGCGCCCGCGGCCAGCTCGGCCGCCAGCTGATCGCGCGCTTCAAGCTCGACGACGGCCGCGATCCGCAGACCTACGCGCTCGGCATCAAGGAGCTGTGGGAGATCGACCCCGCCAAGGCCAAGCCCGGCCAGGTGATCCACTCGCTCGGCTGGCCGATGGACAACAGCACCTACGGCGGCGGCTTCCTGTACCACATGGAAGACAACAAGGTCACGCTCGGCTTCATCACCGGCCTGGAGTACAGCAACCCCTGGCTCAGCCCGTTCGAGGAAATGCAGCGCTGGAAGACGCACCCCGCGATCCGCGCCTGCCTCGAAGGCGGCAAGCGCATCGGCTACGGTGCCCGCGCGATCACCTGCGGCGGGCTGATGAGCCTGCCGAAGTTCGTGTTCCCCGGCGGCGCGCTGGTCGGCTGCGAGGCCGGCTTCCTGAAC
>NZ_JBFUFP010001219.1:0-1498 GCF_056403375.1 Rhizobacter sp. P2_H2 | reverse complement strand
GTGGTACCTGGTGCTGCAGCAGATGACGGAGAACCAGATCCACCGCAACGAATTCCTGTCGGCGGAGATCCGCAAGCTCGAGGCGCAGATCAAGGACATCGCGTCCTTGCGTGCCGAGATCGACGCGCTCAAGGCACGGCAGAAAGCGGTCGAAGACCTGCAGATCGATCGCAACCTRCCGGTTCACGTGCTCAACGAACTCGTCAAGCAGACGCCCGAAGGCGTCTATTTCAGCAGCATCAAGCAGGAAGGCCAGGTGCTGCAGCTGACCGGCATCGCGCAGACCAACGAGCGCGTGTCCGAGTTGCTGAGGAACACGAGCAACAACTCCGAATGGCTGACGAAGCCGGAGTTGGTCGAGATCAAGGCGGCCACCGTGCAGACGGCCAGCCGCGAGCAAAAGCGCCTGTTCGACTTCTCGATGCGCGTGACCATCAAGCGCCCGCAGGATGTCGACGCGGCCGCAGCTGCAGCCTCGGCCGTCGTGCCGGGTGCCGCGGCCAGCGCCGCCGTCGCTGCGAAGAAGCCCTGACCATCGAGACGCCATGGCAACGAAAGCGAAATCCGTCAACGTCGATCTGAACTCGGTCTTCGGGGCTGCCGCCTCGCAATTCCGGGGACTGAATCCCAATGAACCCGGCCAATGGCCGATGCTCCCCAAGCTTGCCACCTGGCTCGTGCTGGCCGTCATGGTGGTCGTGGTGGGCTGGTTCCTGCTGCTCGCCGGTGTCGACGAGCAGTTGCAGGCCGAGCGCGACAAGGAACCCAACCTGAAGCAGGACTACCGGGGCAAGCTGGCGCAGGCCGTGAACCTCGAAGAATTGCGCAAGCAGAAGCTGCAGGTCGAGGAATACGTGACCCAGCTCGAGAAGCAGCTGCCCGGCAAGGCCGAAATGGACGCGCTGCTGTCGGACATCAACCAGGCGGGCCTCGGCCGCGGCTTGCAGTTCGAACTGTTCCGTCCCGGCCAGGTGCTCGTGAAGGAGTACTACGCCGAACTGCCGATCTCGATCCGGGTGACGGGGCGCTACCACGACATCGGCGCGTTCGCGGCCGATGTGGCGAACCTCTCGCGCATCGTCACGCTGCACAACATGCAGATCGCGGCTGCCGGCGGCAAGGACGCTTCCGGATTGCTGGGCATGGATGCGACGGCCAGAACCTACCGCTATCTGGATCCGAACGAGATCACAGCGCAGCGCCAGGCTGCGGCGAAGGCTGCGGGAGCGAAGAAATGACGGGAACCACAATGCGTTGGCCGGCAGCTGCCTGCGCGAGCGCCATCATGGCGCTCACCCTGACCGCCTGTGGCGATGCGCAGGACGAGTTGCAGCAGTGGATCGAGCAGCAACGCCGCGAGGTGAAGCCGAACGTGACGCCGCTGTCGCCGCCGAAGAAATTCAATCCGCAGGCCTACCTGGCCGGCGCGGGCGTCGAGCCGTTCAGCACGCAGAAGCTGACGGTGGCCATCAAGCAGGAATCGCGGCAACCGAATTCG
>NZ_JBFUFP010001218.1:0-1499 GCF_056403375.1 Rhizobacter sp. P2_H2 | reverse complement strand
GGCCTTCGTCAGCGGCAGCGTGCTGCTGGTGGACGACAACGACGAGGTCGTCGACGCCACCGCGGAGATGCTGCAGGCCAGCGGCTTGCAGGTGCGCAGCGTGCGATCGGCCGATGCGGCGCTGGATGCGCTCGCCGACTCGCAGGGCGAACTCGACCTGGTGTTCTCGGACGTCTCGATGCCCGGCGAGATGGACGGCATCCAGCTGGCCCACGAGATCCGCCGCCGCTGGCCGGCGCTGCCGGTGGTGCTGCTGACCGGCTACGCGACGCGGGTGCACGACGCGACGGCAGCCGGCTTTCGCGTGCTCAGCAAGCCGGTCGGTGCGCAGGCGCTCCTGGAGGAGTTCGTGCGCGCGACGCGAGGGCGCTGAGCGGCGTTAGGCGTCACCCCCGTGGTGTCGTCAGTGGCGTGCAGGCGGGCCGTCTTCGTCCACCTCATCATCGGCCGCATCGTCGGCGATGGCTTCCACATCGTCGGATGCGTAGGGACGGCCTGCGGCATTGGTGKCCCACGTCGGGTCGCTGACCAGGTGGTCCGGCAGGATGTCGGCCGCATCGTCGAGGTCGTTGCCGGTGGCCGATCCACGCTCGCCGGTGCCGCGCGCATCGCTGTCGCTGTCGCGGTGCACCGGCAACGCGCCGAGTTCGCCGGGGTTGTCGGCGTCGGTGGGCATCGCGCGTTCGCCCTGCACGTCGCTGCCGCTGTCCGAGCTGTCGCTCGGGCCGAGCGCGTCCACGTCACGGCCGATGGCGCGGGGAGCGGCGCGTTCGCCGCCGAGGATGCTGCTGTTCGACATCGTTGGTCCTTTCACGGTGATCGAAGCGGTCGCGCGGTGCGCGCGACCCATGGGTGCAGACTAGGTCGCGCGCAGCGCAGGGTCTGTAGGACTTGGGCCTGCCTGCGGGCGGGAGAAGTTCGAGCGGGAAAACCCTTCGCGGCCCAGGGCGGCACGCTCCTAGAATCATTTGTGCAACCGCACATGACCCGACCACGCGACCCCACCGGGTCCCACAAGGAGTTTGCTGAATGGCCTCGACTCGCCGCCCTCCCGCCAAGACGGAAGGCGCTGCTCACGAATCTGCCAAGGAAGGCACCGCCGTCAGCACGACCCGCGTGTTGAAGAAGTACCCGAACCGCCGCCTGTACGACACGCAGAACAGCAGCTACATCACGCTGGCCGACGTGAAGGCGATGGTGCTGGCAGGGCAGGATTTCGTCGTGCGCGACGCCAAGACTTCCGAAGACCTGACGCGCAGCATCCTGCTGCAGATCATCCTCGAGGAGGAAACCGGCGGCGTGCCGATGTTCTCGTCGCAGACGCTCGCGCAGATCATCCGCTTCTACGGCCATTCGATGCAGGGCGTGATGGGCAGCTACCTCGAGAAGAACCTGCAGGCCTTCACCGACATGCAGGCCCGCTTCACCGAGCAGTCGAAGGGCCTGAATCCCGAGTTGTGGACGCAGTTCCTGAACGGGCAGGCGCCGGGGATGCAGGG
>NZ_JBFUFP010001217.1:0-1499 GCF_056403375.1 Rhizobacter sp. P2_H2 | reverse complement strand
GGGTGGGCGCGGTGGCGCTGGGCGCCGTCGTCGCGGTGCAGGTGGCGGGCCGCTGGGCCGCCTTCTCGGACGAGGGTCTGCGCCTGGCGGGCCTGGCGACGCTGGCGGCGGGCAACCTCGCGATGCTGCAGTGGTTCCGCGGCGGACGCGATGCGCTGGCGGTGCGCAACGGCAGCTTCGACCTGCTGGTGCTGGGGGTCGCGGCGACCTTCTCGCTGCTGCTGCTGGTGCCGCAGCTCGCACGGCTGTTCGGCCTGCCGGTGCTGCCGGCCAGCGTGGTGCTGCCGCTGCTGGCGGTGCCGGCCGTGGTGTCGGGCTGGCGGCTTGCGCGGGGGAGGCGCCGCGCGCTCAGCGGGGCCTGAACGCGTCGAGCTGCCGCCGCAGCGCGTCGATCTCGTCGAGCAGCTGCAGCACCAGCGCCGTGCCGCCGGGACCGAGTTCCAGGTCTCGCGACAGGCGCAGCGCCTTGCGCGCGCGGGCCAGCTCGCTGCCGCTGAAACGCCAGCGCTCCGGCGCCTCGCCCTGCGGCGACAGCACGCCCTCGTCGACCAGCGCGACCAGCCGCTCGGGTTCGGTGCCGCAGACCTGCACCAGCTGCGTCAGCGTGAACTGGTGTGTCTCGTCGACGACGACCGCGTCGACGCTGATGGATTGCGCGTGTGCCATGTCAGCCCTCCAGTTCGCTGCGCGCATCGAACCCGCCGAACGCGCGGCCGAGCGCCGCATAGGCCTCGCGCTGCGCGTCGTTCGTGGCGGCCGGCACGCGCACCGCCAGCAGCACGTACAGGTCGCCCGGCGGCGTGCCCGGCAGCCCCTTGCCCTTCAGGCGCAGCCGCCGCCCGGCGGCCGAGCCGGCTGGCACCGTCAGCTCGATGCGGCCGTCCGGCGTGTGCACCGTGACGCTCGCACCGAGCGCGGCCTCCCACGGCGCGACCGGCAGCTCGAGCGTGACGTCGCGCCCGTCGATGCTGAACTGCGCGTGGGGTGCGATCTCGATCTCGAGGTACAGGTCGCCCGCCGGCCCGCCGCCGAGGCCCGGCGCGCCCTGGCCGGCCAGGCGCAGCTGCTGCCCGGTGCGCACGCCGCGCGGGATGTTGACCTCCAGCTGCCGCTCGCGGAACACGATGCGGCCGCTGTCGTCGGGCACCGGCGTGCGCAGCGACAGCGTGCGGCGCGCGCCGCGGTAGGCATCGGCGAGATCGATCACCACCTTGGCGTGGTGGTCGCTGCCGCCGGCGCGTGCGCTGCCGCGCGCGGCGCGGTGGTGGCGGCCGAACAGCGATTCGAAGAAGTCGCTGTAGTCCATCGGGTCGCCGGGCCCGGCATCGCGGCCGCTGAACTCGAAGCCGCTGTCCCAGCCGGGCGGCGGGTCGAAGCGCTCGCCGCTGCGGTGGCGCCGGCCGACCTCGTCGTAGGCGGCGCGCTTCTCGGGGTCCTGCAAGGCCTCGTAGGCCTCGGCCACGTCCTTGAAGCGGGCCTCGGCGTCGGGCTCCTTGCTG
>NZ_JBFUFP010001216.1:0-1500 GCF_056403375.1 Rhizobacter sp. P2_H2 | reverse complement strand
ATGCATGGGGAATCAGGATCAAGGATCAGGGATTGTCTCGGGTCAGGCGTGCGCGCCAGCGGTCCCAACCAGTGTGCCAGCGCGCGCGCAGCGTCGGCAGATCGTCGCCCGGCGAATCGGTGTCGGACGAGGCGACCTCGTCGCCCCGGTCTTGCGCCGCGCGCCGCACGAACTGCGGGTCCATCATCAATGCGCCGATCGACATCAGGCCGAGTCGTTCGCGAAGACGTCTTGTCTCCATGATCTGCGCTCCATTCACCGGACCTCGGGCCGCTCCGGTATGGCGCCGCGTCAAGGTCTGGTATAAACGGTATATATCGTATAAACCATTGAAGTCAAGCCGATGACCACATCAACGACCGCCCGCAAGACCCCCTCCAAAACCTCCACCAAGACCGCTGCCGCCCCGGCAAAGAAGACTCCCGTCGCCGCCAAGAAGGTTGCGGCGAAGAAAGTCGCAGCCAAGACGGCTGTCGTCGCGAAGCCCGCACCGGCCCCCGTCGCCGAGAAGCCCAAGCACAAGCTGGTGCGCGACAGCTTCACGATCCCGAAGTCGGAGTACCAGCTGCTCGAGGCGCTGAAGCTGCGCGCGACCGCGCTGAAGCGCCCGACCAAGAAGAGCGAGCTGCTGCGCGCCGGCATCGCGACGCTGAACGGGCTGGCCGACAAGGCGCTGCTGGCCGCGCTGAACAGCGTGCCCAGCCTGAAGACCGGCCGCCCGAAGGCGGACGGCGACGCGGCCAAGGACTGAGCCTCAGGTCGTCAGCTCGCCCCACGCCGTCGCGACGCGGCGAAAGCGGCCCTGATCGTCGAGCGCCTGCGCATCGACGAGCTCGGCCGTACCTTCCATCACGACGCCATGGAAATCGTGCTCGATCACCGATCGCGGCGCCTTGAACGAGGCCGGGAGTTGCCCGCCCACGTCAGCGTCGAACAGCGAAAACCCATAGACAGTGACCAGCTTGTCGACTTCCATCTCGGCTCCTTGTGCAGGGGTTGCAGGTGGTACAGGGTGGTGCGGCGAGGTTGCTGCGATGCAGCAGCAAAAATTATAGAAACCCAGCCACCCGCGCCAGAAGCCCATCCACGCTGTCGGGTCGGGATTGGCTTGTGCTGCGTCAAGGATTGGCTCAGGGATTCACATCCGCCCCGAGCGGGCAGGTGCCGCCGCCCGCCGGCGCGTTGACCCGGACCACGCGCGGCTTGCCGAGCGCGGGCGCCGCGGGGTCGTAGGCCGCGTTCGGCGCCTTCCAGCCCGCCAGGTAGGCCGTCAGCGCATCGATGTCCTGTGCGCCGCCCAGCAGGCTCGTGCCCTGCCGGAAGGTCGAAAAGCCGTCGCCGCCGGTCGCCATGAAGTTGTTGATCGTCACGCGCCAGGTCTTCTGCGGGTTCACCACCACGCCGGCCGCATCGACCAGCGTCTCGGTGCCGGCCGCCGTCGTCAACGCCACGCCGCTCACCCGCGCATTGCAGGCCGCGCTGCCATCCCAGGTGTAGCGC
>NZ_JBFUFP010001215.1:0-1500 GCF_056403375.1 Rhizobacter sp. P2_H2 | reverse complement strand
GTCCACCAGCGGTCGGCCGCCACCAGCAGCAGCGGCGTCAGCAGCATCGACAAGGCCACCGCCGCCACCAGCAACGATGACGTCGGACCGTCGATCACGCCCGCCTGCGTGGCGGTCTGGAACACCACGAAGCCGAACTCGCCGCCCTGCGCCAGCAGGATGATGAACACCGGCCGCTCGGCCTTCGGCAGCGGCATCGCGCGGCCCATCGCCCACAGCACCACCGCCTTCACGCCGAGGAAGCCGCCGACGACCAGCGCGATCAGCAGCGGCCGCTGCATCACGATCGAGAAGTCGATGCTCATCCCCACCGCGATGAAGAACAGCCCGAGCAGCAGCCCCTTGAAGGGTTCGATGTCGGTCTCGAGCTCGCGCCGGTACTCGCTCTCGGCCAGCAGCACGCCGGCCAGGAAGGCACCGAGCGCCATCGACAGCCCCACCGTCTGCATCAGCGCCGCGGTGGCCACCACCAGCAGCAGCGACGCGGCGGTGAAGATCTCGGGCGTCGCGCTGCCGGCGATCCAGCGCAGCGTGGGCCGCAGCAGCAGCCGCCCGCCCAGCACGATGATCGCGACCACCCCCAGCGCCTTGCCGGCACCGAGCCAGAAGCTGCCGTGCTCCGGCGCATCCGAAGGCCCCGCCAGCAGCGGCACCAGCGCGAGGATCGGGATCGCCGCGATGTCCTGCAGCAGCGCCACGCTCAGCAGGCTCTGCCCCGAGGTCGTCGCCATCAGGTTGCGCTCGCCCAGCACGCCCAGCCCGATCGCCGTCGACGACATCGCGAGGCCGAGCCCGCCCACCACCGCCAGCTGCCACGGCACGCCGGCCGCCACCGCCGCGCCGAGCAGCAGCGCCGCCGAGCCGAACAGCTGCACGCTGCCCCAGCCGAAGATCGGCTTGCGCAGCGCCCACAGCCGCTTCGGCTCCAGCTCGAGCCCGACCAGGAACAGCATCAGCACCACGCCGAACTCGGCGAAATGCAGCATGTCCTGCGGGTCGGTCACCAGCCGCAGCCCCCAGGGCCYGATCAGGATGCCCGCGGCCAGGTAGCCGATGATCGAGCCCAGCCCCAGTTTCTTCGCCAYCGGCACCGCGATCACCGCGGCGGCCAGGTACACCAGCCCGCCTGTCAACCAGCTGCCGTGTTCCATCAGGCGCTTTCCGCCATCGCGGCTTCGGCCGCATCCGTCGGGCGTGCCGATTCGGGCACCTCGCAGTCGATGCAGTCGTCCAGCCCGGCCAGCTCCGGCCAGCCGGGGTAGCTGCCCAGGTGCTGCACGAAGGTGTCGGCATGCGCCTGCAGCTCGGCCGCGCCGACGCGGTGCGCGCCGTGCAGCACCAGCGGCGGCAGGAAGCGCATGCCGCACAGCGCGGCGGTCTGCTCGTAGGGCGGCAGGAAGGCGTCGAAGTGGTAGCGGTTGTAGCTGTCGGGGCGGTAGGAGTCGTCCGGGCCGCCGGTGGACGAGACCAGCCACAGGTCCTTGCCGCGCAGCGCATGGC
>NZ_JBFUFP010001214.1:0-1500 GCF_056403375.1 Rhizobacter sp. P2_H2 | reverse complement strand
GGTGATGAATCGTCCGCGCACGGGCACTGGGCTGCTACTTCTGGTATTGGTTGACCGCGCGATTATGCTCGGCCAGCGTCTCGCTGAACTGGCTGCTGCCGTCGCCGCGGGCCACGAAATACAAGGCCTTGGTGGCTTCGGGCCGCACCGCGGCGAGCAGCGAGGCGCGCCCCGGCATCGCGATCGGCGTCGGCGGCAGGCCGGTGCGCAGGTAGGTGTTGTACGGGCCGTCGGTGGTCAGGTCGCGCTTGCGCAGGTTGCCGTCGAAGCTCTCGCCGAGCCCGTAGATCACCGTCGGGTCGGTCTGCAGCGCCATGCCGATGCGCAGCCGGTTCGTGAACACGCCGGCCACGCGGCTGCGGTCGGCCGGCGTGCCGGTTTCCTTCTCGACGATCGACGCCAGCGTCAGCGCCTCGTCGGCATTGCGCAGCGGCGTGTTCGCGGCGCGCTCGGCCCAGGCCAGCTCCAGCTGGCGCTGCATCGCGCGCTGCGCCCGCTTCAGCACCGCGACATCGCTCGCGCCCTTGCTGTAGGCATAGGTGTCGGGATAGAAGCGGCCCTCCGGCGCCACGCCGGCCGCGCCGATCGCGGCCATCAGCTGCGCGTCGGTCATGCCGGTGGTGGTCTGCTTCAGGTTCTCGGCCTTCGCGAGTTCGGCGCGGAACTGGCGGAAGGTCCAGCCTTCGATCAGGCGCACCGTGGCCAGCACCTCGTCGCCGCGCACCATCTTGTCGAGCAGGCCGCGCGGCGTGATGCCGCGCACGATCGCATAGCTGCCGGCGCGGATCTTGCGCGCCTGGCCGGACCAGCGGAACCATTCATACAGCAGGACCGGCGGGGCCTGCACACCGGCCTGGGTCCAGGCGAATGCGACCTCGCGCGGCGAGGTGCCGGGCTCGATCGACACCTCGACCGCATCGGCATTCAGCGGCAGCGGCTGCTGCAGCCACCAATACACGCCACCGGCCGCAGCGCCGGCGACGAGGAGGGCCAGCACGAACACCAGCAAGAAGAGACGGCGCAGGAATTTCACGGCGGGAGGATCGGAAAAAGGTCCGGAGACCCCGGTCGGGACCCGATGACGGGCGCTGATGATAATCGGCACTTCTGCACGGCTTGTATCCAATGCGCACAACCCATCCCCTCGACGGCATCGCGACCCTGAACGACTGGGGCGTGATCCGCGCCCGCGGCGCCGACGCCGCCTCCTTCCTGCACGGCCAGTTGACCAGCGACGTCACGCAACTCGGCGCCGGCCGCGCCCGGCTGGCCGGCTACTGCTCGGCGAAGGGCCGGCTGCTCGCGAGCTTCGTGGTGTGGCAACCGGCCCCTGACGAGCTGCTGCTCGCCTGCAGCGCCGACCTGCTGGCGCCGACGCTGAAGCGCTTGTCGATGTTCGTGCTGCGCGCCCAGTGCAAGCTGAGCGATGCCTCGGCCGAGCTCGCGCTGCACGGCATCGCCGGCCCGTCGGCCCGGTCGTGGCTCGGCGCCGCCGCGCTG
>NZ_JBFUFP010001213.1:0-1503 GCF_056403375.1 Rhizobacter sp. P2_H2 | reverse complement strand
TGGCCGCGGCGTTCATGCGCCCATCTCCGCCACGCGGGCCCGGGCGACGCGCCGCGCCTGTTCGTCGAGCGCGATCAATCCGTCGAGCGAGCGGCAGGCGTCGCGTTCCGGGGTCATGGCGTCGAGGGTGCTGACATTGACGCTGTGAATCTGATCGAAGCGGATGGTTCCTGCCAGAAATGAAGCGACACCAATCTCGTTGGCGGCGTTGAGGATCGCGGTGCTGCCTTCAGGCCCGCGCAGCGTGTCCCAAGCGAGTTTCAGGCCCGGGTAGCGCACGAAGTCGGCCTCCTCGAAGCTCAGTGCCGACATCTGCAGGAAATCGAGCTGCGAAGCACCCGACTCGATGCGTTCGGGGAACGACAGGCTGTAGGCGATCGGCACGCGCATGTCGGGCGTGCCGAGCTGGGCCAGCACCGAGTTGTCGCGCAGCACCACCATCGAATGGATCACGCTCTGCGGGTGCAGCACGACGCGAATCTGCTGCGGCGCCAGGTCGAACAGCCAGCGTGCCTCGATGACCTCGAGCGCCTTGTTCATCATCGTCGCCGAGTCGACCGAGATCTTGCGGCCCATCACCCAGTTGGGATGCGCGCAGGCCTCGTCGGGCGTCACGCTGTGCAGCGTGGCCGGATCGCGGCGGCGGAACGGGCCGCCCGAGGCGGTGAGCAGCAGGTGGTCGATGCGCTGCGGCCAGGTGCTGCGGTCTTCCGGCAGGCACTGGAAGATCGCCGAATGCTCGCTGTCGACCGGCAGCAAGGTGGCGCCGCCGGTGCGCACCGCGTCCATGAAGAACGCCCCGCCGACGACCAGCGCCTCCTTGTTGGCCAGCAGCAGCCGCTTGCCGGCGCGCGCCGCGGCCAGGCACGACGGCAGCCCGGCGGCACCGACGATCGCAGCCATCACGCTGTCGACCTCGGGGTGGGCGGCAACCTGTTCCAGCGCGGCCGCGCCTTCGAGCACTTCGGTGGCGGCGCCGGCCTCGCGCAACGCGCTGCGCAGGCGCTTCGCGTGCGCCGGATCCGTCATCACCGCGAAGCGGGGCTTCCATTGCAGGCACTGCGCGAGCAGCTCGTCGCTGCGGCTGTGCGCCGACAGCGCGAACACCTCGAAGCGCCCGGGATGGCGCGCCAGCACGTCGAGCGTGCTGGTGCCGACGCTGCCGGTGGAGCCGAGGATGCACACCCGCTGGCGGGGAGACGAGACTTCTGACATCGGTAGGCCTGGCAAGAAGGTGGCGTGGCGCAGGAGTGCGGCCGGAGGGTGCCGGGGGCCGCTACAGCGAGCTGAGCGCCATCGCGATCGGGAACACCGGCAGCAGCGCGTCGACCCGGTCGAGCACGCCACCGTGCCCGGGCAACAGGCCGCTGCTGTCCTTGGCGCCGGCGGCACGCTTGACCAGCGATTCGACCAGGTCGCCGACCACGCTCATCGCGCAGAGGAACACCAGCGACAGCACCAGGCCGAAGACACCGAAGCGCTGCAGCAGCAGCGTGTAGAGGC
>NZ_JBFUFP010001212.1:0-1503 GCF_056403375.1 Rhizobacter sp. P2_H2 | reverse complement strand
GACCAGCGCAGCGTGAACGACGAACGCCACGATGGTGGCCTTCCATGCCCAGCGCTTCTGGAAGATGGCGAAGGCAGCAAGCACCCCATAGAGCAGCAATGCATACGCACCCGCCAGGATGCCCAGCATGGCGTCGGCATCATGGATCTGCACGGCCCCGGCGCAATACAGGGCAATGCAGCCGAAGAGGCACAGGCTGGCCATCTGGATGCGGTCACTCGGGCGGGTCAATGCCCAGACGATCGCCGCAAGCACGGCAAGGCTGAAGGCAACGCCGACGGCGGCAAGGATGATGTAGACGATCATGCCGGCATTCGGCGAGTTTGACCTCCCCGCCCCACCGCGCAGCCGGGCTTCGATCTCTGATGGATCAGCGCGCCTTCGTGGCGCGCAGCGAGCGCTTGGCCGAGGCCTCCTTCGCGACCGGCGGTCGGGAACGCATCACCCTCACCGGCCGCTCTTCCGTACTCATGCCCAGCAGCGAGGCGGCCACCGTCGGCACGGTGATCGCATCCTGCAACGTCATCGCGTCGAGTTCGGCCATGAAGGCGTCGACCGCGCGCGCCAGCACGCGCTTCAGGTTGCAGGCCGCGAAGATCCGGCAGCCGTGCGGCACCGCGGTGTCGTGGCATGCGACGACCGCGAAGTCCTTCTCGGCCATGCGCACGATGTCGCCGATCGAGATCTCGTTCGGCGCACGGGCCAGCATCGCACCGCCGGCGCGGCCGCGCGTCGTCGCGATGAAGCCGTTCAGCCCGAGCTCGTGCACGATCTTCGTCAGGTGGTTGCGCGAGATGCCGTAGGCGCCGGCAATCTCGTCGATGGTCGCGACACGCCCCGTCGGCCACGCCACCGCGAGGTACATCATCACGCGCAGCGTGTAGTCGGTGTAGACGGTCAGGCGCACGGGCCACTCCAGCAAACAAGCATGTTTTAGTTTACTTTAGGGTGGGACAAAGTGGCATAGCTTCTTGCTTGCCATGGTGCGATCGTCGGCTTTAAGATGCCATTTAAATGCATTAATAAGCACCCATCATGTCCACGCCCAGCGCCTCCTCGTTCCGCCCCATCCGCGTCGCCGTCCCGTCGCCGCGGGCGAAGCCACCGGCGCCCCGCGGGTGGCCGCTGCTGAGGCTGGGCTTCCGCCCGTTCTACCTGGGCGCCGCGAGCGCCGCGGTCGTGCTGATGGCGGCCTGGTTCTTCGTCTTCACCGGCCGCCTCGCGCTGCCCGGCACGCTGGCACCCGCGCTGTGGCATGCGCACGAGATGATCTTCGGCGTCGTCGGCGCGGTGGTGATCGGCTTCCTTCTCACCGCCGGCCAGCTGTGGACGCAGCTGCCGACGCCGCGCGGCGGCCTGCTCGGCGCGCTGGCCGCACTGTGGCTGTCCGCCCGCGTGGCCGGGCTGTGCGCGCCCTACCCCGTTTTCTTCCTGCTCGACGTGACCCTGCTGCCGCTGGTGGCCGCGCTGTTCGCCGACCTGGTGATCCGCTCGCGAAACCTG
>NZ_JBFUFP010001211.1:0-1505 GCF_056403375.1 Rhizobacter sp. P2_H2 | reverse complement strand
GCCTTGGCATGGGCGGGTACCTCCTCAGTCTGCTGAGCGATGAAAACCTTTCCTCTGCTGCGACCCTGGCGGCCATTGCAGGTTTCCTGGTGATGTCGAGCCTTGGAACCGCATTGACTACCCAGGGGGGCGAGCGATGGAGG
Source organism: Rhizobacter sp. P2_H2 (assembly GCF_056403375.1). NCBI lineage: Bacteria > Pseudomonadati > Pseudomonadota > Betaproteobacteria > Burkholderiales > Sphaerotilaceae > Rhizobacter > Rhizobacter sp. P2_H2. The sequence goes on along the minus strand of NZ_JBFUFP010001211.1, from coordinate 1,362 downwards.
CAGTCCTGTCAAAACCCAAGTGATCGCGAAGATTCGACAGCCGACGCCGAGGATCCCGACGCTTCAGGCGGTGAGAGACCTTCCGAAGAGTTGCGCGAAGTTCGGGTAGGCGATTCCGATTCGGCTTCTGACGGCTTGCAATCGCTTGATGGGTCACAAGACTCGAAGGGGCTCCCGCCGCAGGAGTGCGATGAGTAGGTGCTTCAACTACAGATCCGCAAAGTGGGTCGATGCGCGGCCGTTGGGATCGAATCTGCGAAGTCAATCACTCATGGAGCGTCCATGACCGGGCACCTGCGATGGGCAACTCCGGTGCGGGTTCGCATTGGTGCCACACGAAATTGGAGCAAGACCTCAAATGTTTGGAAATCTGAACCGGTCGCAACTGCTGACCAACACCCTGGTCACTCTCGACGAGAGCCTGCATATTCAAGAGCATGTGGGCTCGGCCCGTGACGGCATCGGGTTCGTTCGGGATGGCGCCAGGGAATTCCTTGCAGTTCACAACCAAGGCTGGGCCAGAGTCAAACTGTCGATGCTGCCTCCAACGATCGCGTGCGGGCTTGCTGGCTACGAGCCGGGGGTGGGTATCGCGTTGGGGGTCTACGCGCTGATGGTCATTGCCGAGGGCGTTCTCCACAGACCCTCGTCGGCCCCGCCCGAGGCGCCCGTCTCTGTTCCGGACCAACTCTACTTCTATGGTCTGGGAGCCGACGGTCGCCCTGGATTGAGAGGCTGACGGCCTTGCTTGCCGAGCCAGCCTCGAAAGCGTTGTGCTCGAAGCGCAGATCCTATTCGAGGCTTGCCCGCAGCATCCCGGCATAGATCCCGGGCGACGATCCCTCGATCACGACCGCGCCGACCGTCTTCTCGTAGAACGCCTTCGGCCCGGCGCTGCCGATGACTGCGTAGGCATAACCGAGGTCTCGTTGCGCATGCAGCGCGGCCAGCAGCAGCGCCCGCCCGACGCCCTGACCTTGCACCGCATCGAGCACGCCCTCGGGCCCGAAGAAGTTCTTGCAGGTCGCGTCGTGGCACGCGAAACCGACGATCTGTTGCTCGCGCACGGCGATGAAGCAGGCGACAGGCAGGCGCCCGATCGCGACATCGATCTCGGCCACCCAGCCGGGGAAATGCTCGGCCGCCCAGGCCAGGATGCGCGGCTTCTCGGGCGCGAGCGCCCGCCGCACGGTGATGCCGTGGCGTTGCACCGAGGCCAGCGCGTCGTCGAGCGGTGGCAGCTTGTAGAGGGTGACGAGCATGTCGGACATGGCGAGCGATATTACGCGAGAGTCAGCCGGCCATTGGGAGCCGCATCCCGGTCGTGCGTGGCCACAAGGTGATTGTTGATGCCGACTTGGC
>NZ_JBFUFP010001210.1:0-1507 GCF_056403375.1 Rhizobacter sp. P2_H2 | reverse complement strand
GTCCCTGGCCGCGACGAGGTCTGCGAGCAAACCAAGTGAGAATCGCGCGATGACCAGCCGATTCCCCGACCACCTTGCGGCCATCGACATGGGCTCGAACAGTTTCCGCCTGGAGATCGGCGAACTCAGCCCCGGCCGCTACAAGCGCATCGATTACCTGAAGGAGACCGTTCGCCTCGGCGCCGGCCTCGACAAGTCGGGCCTGCTGACCGAAGACGCGACGCTGCGCGGCCTGGCCTGCCTGGGCCGCTTCGCGCAGCGCCTGCGCGGCTATGCGCCGGACCAGGTGCGCGCGGTGGCGACGCAGACGCTGCGCGAGGCGCGCAACCGCGATGCCTTCCTGCTGCGCGCCCAGGAGGTGCTGGGCCATCCGATCGAGGTGATCTCCGGCCGCGAGGAAGCGCGGCTGATCTATGCCGGCGTCGCCCGGTTGCAGCCGTCGGACGAGCCGCGGCTGGTGATCGACATCGGCGGGCGCTCGACCGAGATGATCCTCGGCCAGGGCCGCACACCGCTGCGCGCCGAGTCGTTCCAGGTCGGCAGCGTCAGCCTGTCGATGCGCTACTTCGCCGACGGGCGCTTCAGCGAGGCCGCGTTCCGCGCCGCGCAGGTGGCCGCCGGCGCCGAGCTCGAAGAAGCGCTGTCGCCGTTCGCGCCGCAGCACTGGCGCGAGGCGCTGGGCTCGTCGGGCACGGCCGGCGCGGTGTCGCAGCTGCTGCAGGCGAGCGGCATCACCGACGGCGCGATCACGCCCGACGGCCTGCGCTGGTGCATCGAGCAGTGTCTGAAGGCCGGCCGCATCGACAAGCTGAGCCTGCCCGGGCTGAAGGAAGACCGCCGCGCGGTGATCGCCGGCGGCCTGGCGATCCTGTACACGCTCGCGACGCACTTCGGCATCCAGCTGCTGCAGCCGGCGCGCGGCGCGCTGCGCCAGGGCGTGATCTTCGACCTGGACGAGCGGCTGCATGCCGAATCGCGCGACCGCGAGGGTCACGACATGCGCGATGCCTCGGTGGTGGAGATGCAGCGGCGCTTCGAGGTCGACACCACGCAGGCCTGGCGCGTCGCGAGCGTGGCCGATGCGCTGCATGCGAGCGTGGCGCCCGAGCGCAGCCCGATCCAGGCGCGCGAGCTGCGCTGGGCCTGTGCGCTGCACGAGATGGGCATGATGATCTCGCACCACGACCACCACCGGCACAGCGCCTACGTGCTGGGCAATGTCGATGCGGCGGGCTTCTCGCAATCGCAGCAGCGCCGGCTCGCGGAGCTGGTGCTGGCGCAGCGCGGCGGCCTGCGCAAGGTGGAGCCGCAGCTCGCGAACACCGATTTCGCGGCGCAGGCGCTGTGCCTGCGGCTCGCGATCATCAAGTGCCATGCGCGCGGCCCGGTCGACCCGACCGCGCTGCAGCTGCAGCTGAGCGGCCGGCAGGCCACGCTCGGCTTCAGCGAGGGCTGGGCGCAGACGCACCCGCGCACGCTGTTCCTGCTGAACGAGGAAGTGGAGGCG
>NZ_JBFUFP010001209.1:0-1511 GCF_056403375.1 Rhizobacter sp. P2_H2 | reverse complement strand
GAGTACCCGCTGTCGCTGCTGGTCGAGCGGCTGCAGCCGGTGCGCGATGCGAGCCGCTCGCCGCTGTTCGACCGCGCGAGCATCGAGCGGCTGTGGGCCCACTACCGCGTGCTGCTCGACGGCATCGTCGCCGACCCGGCCCTGCCGATCGGCCGGCTGCCGCTGCTCGATGCCGCGGAGCGCGCCGCTCTGTTGCCGCCCGTGCTGCCGCCCGCGCAGCCGATCGCGGTGGCGCAGGCCCAGCCGCTGCACCGGCGCTTCGAGGCGCATGCCGCGGCCACGCCGGACGCGACCGCGCTGCGCTGCGACGGCGCCGCGCTGTCGTACGGCGCGCTGAACCGCCGCGCGAACCAGGTGGCGCACCGGCTGCAGGCGCTGGGCGTCGGGCCGGGGACGCGCGTCGGGCTGTGCGCCGAACGCTCGATCGAGCTGGTGGCCGGGCTGCTGGGCATCCTGAAGGCGGGCGGCGCCTATCTGCCGATCGACCTGTCTTACCCGGCCGAGCGCGTGGCCTTCATGCTCGGCGACGCACAGGCGCCGGTGATGCTGACGCAGTCGGCGCTGCTCGCGCGGCTGCCGCCGCACGCCGGTGCGACGCTGTGCCTCGACGACGCGTCGCTGGCCGAGGCGCCCGTGGAGAACCCGGCGAGCCCCGTCAGCGCCGACGACCTGATCTACGTGATCTACACCTCCGGTTCCACCGGCCAGCCGAAGGGCACGCTGCTGACGCACCGCGCGGTCRACCGGCTGTTCAGCGCCACCGACGGCTGGTTCCGCTTCGGCCCGCAGGACGTGTGGACGCTGTTCCATTCGGTCGCGTTCGACTTCTCGGTGTGGGAGCTGTGGGGGGCGCTGGCGCACGGCGGCTGCCTGGTGGTCGTGCCGCAGGCGGTGAGCCGCTCGCCGGAGGCCTTCCTGCAGCTGCTGCACGACGAACGCGTGACGGTGCTGAACCAGACGCCTTCTGCCTTCCGCCAGCTGGTGCAGGCTGACGTCGACAGCGGCGCCCCGCGGCGCACCGCGCTGCGCGAGGTGGTGTTCGGCGGCGAGGCGCTGGAGCTGCAGGCGCTGCGGCCGTGGTTCGAGCGCCATGGCGATGCGCAGCCGCGGCTCGTCAACATGTACGGCATCACCGAGACCTGCGTGCACGTGACGTACCGGCCGATCACGCGCGCCGACGTGGACGCACGCGCCGGCAGCGTGATCGGCGTGCCGATCCCCGACCTGCGCGTGCTGCTGCTCGACGCGCTGCTGCAGCCGGTGCCGATCGGCGTCACCGGCGAGATGTTCGTCGGCGGGCCGGGCCTCGCGCTCGGCTACCTGAACAGGCAGGAGCTGACGGCGGCACGCTTCATCGACGACCCGTTCCGCCCCGGCGAGCGGCTGTACCGCAGCGGCGACCTGGCACGCTGGCGCCCGCGGACCGATGGCGCGCTGGAGCTGGAGTACCTCGGCCGCATCGACCACCAGGTGAAGATCCGCGGCTTCCGCATCGAGCTGGGCGAGATCGA
>NZ_JBFUFP010001208.1:0-1514 GCF_056403375.1 Rhizobacter sp. P2_H2 | reverse complement strand
GAGGAGTTCCTCACCGCCTGGAAGCTGCGCTCGATCATCAGCAAGTACTCCGACCACATCTCGCTGCCGATCCTGATGCAGAAGGAGGAGTGGGATGCCGAGAAGCAGGAGCAGGTCGTCCACGACGAGTGGGCGCCGGTCAACAAGGCGGCGGCACTCTGGACGCGCAGCAAGAGCGACATCACGCCCGAGCAGTACACCGAGTTCTACAAGCAGATCAGCTACGACACCGAGGCGCCGCTCGCGTTCACGCACAACCGCGTCGAGGGCCGCAGCGAGTACACGCAGCTGCTGTACGTGCCGGCGAAGGCACCGTTCGACCTGTGGAACCGCGACAAGCGCGGCGGCGTGAAGCTCTACGTGAAGCGCGTCTTCATCATGGATGACGCCGAGGCGCTGATGCCGGTCTACCTGCGCTTCGTGAAGGGCGTGATCGACAGCGCCGACCTGCCGCTCAACGTCTCGCGCGAGCTGCTGCAGGAGAGTCGCGACGTGAAGGCGATCCGCGAGGGCTCGACCAAGCGCGTGCTGGGCATGCTGGAGTCGCTCGCCGACAGCGAGGACGCGGCAGAGCGCGCGAAGTACGCCRCCTTCTGGAAGGACTTCGGCGCGGTGCTGAAGGAGGGCGTCGGCGAGGACCATGCGAACCTGGAGCGCTTGACCAAGCTGCTGCGCTTCGCTTCGACGCAGGCCGACGAAGGCGTCTCGTTCGCCGACTACCTGGGCCGCCTGAAGGAGGGCCAGGACACGATCTACTACATCACGGCCGACAACCTGGCCGCGGCGAAGAGCAGCCCGCAGCTCGAGATCTTCCGCAAGAAGGGCATCGAGGTGCTGCTGCTGGTCGACCGCGTCGACGAGTGGATGCTGAGCCACCTGTACGAGGTCGAAGGCAAGTCGCTGCAGAGCGTCGCGAAGGGCTCGGTCGATCTCGGCAAGCTGCAGGACGAGGCCGAGAAGAAGCAGGCGGAAGAAGTCGCGACGGCGTTCCAGCCGGTGCTCGACCGCCTGAAGGAAGCGCTGAAGGACCGCGCGAAGGACGTGCGCGTGACGACGCGGCTGGTCGACTCGCCGGCCTGCCTGGTCGTCGAGGAGGGCGACATCAGCGGCCACCTCGCGCGGCTGCTGAAGCAGTCCGGCCAGAGCGCGCCGAAGACGAACCCGGTGCTCGAAGTGAACGCCGAGCACGCGCTGGTGAAGCGGCTCGAATCGAGCCCGCAGTTCGACGAGCTCGCGAACATCCTGTTCGACCAGGCGGTGCTGGCCGAGGGCGGGCAGCTCGAGGACCCTGCCGCGTATGTGCGCCGCGTCACGGCGCTGCTGACCGCCTGATCCGGCGCGCTCAGTAGGCGGGGCCGCCGAACGCCGGCGGCTCCCGCAGCGTCGCGATCTGCTCGCGCAGGCGCACCGCCTGGTCCGTCCAGTAGACCGGCGCACCGAACCACGGGAACGCGATCGGGAAGGCCGGGTCGTTCCAGCGGCGTGCGAGCCAGGCGCTGTAGTGGATCATCCGC
>NZ_JBFUFP010001207.1:0-1514 GCF_056403375.1 Rhizobacter sp. P2_H2 | reverse complement strand
GCCATCACCAATGTCGTGATGATGGGCATGGGCGAGCCGCTGCAGAACTATTCGGCGCTGGTGCCGGCGCTGCGCGTGATGCTCGACGACCACGGCTACGGCCTGTCGCGCCGCCGCGTCACGGTGTCGACCTCGGGCGTCGTGCCGATGATCGACCGCCTGCGCGACGACTGCCCGGTCGCACTGGCCGTCTCGCTGCATGCGCCGGACGACGCGCTGCGCGACGACCTGGTGCCGCTGAATCGCAAATACCCGATCGCCGAGCTGCTCGAGGCCTGCAACCGCTACCTCGACAAGGCGCCGCGCGACTTCATCACCTTCGAGTACTGCATGCTCGACGGGGTGAACGACACGCCGGAGCACGCACGTGCGCTGGTGCGCATCAGCCAGGCGGTGTCGTGCAAGTTCAACCTGATCCCGTTCAACCCGTTCCCGCAGTCCGGCCTGAAGCGTTCGCCGCGCGAGCGCGTGAGCGCCTTCGCGCAGGTGCTGCAGGAAGCCGGCGTCGTGACGACCGTGCGCAAGACGCGCGGCGACGACATCGACGCCGCCTGCGGCCAGCTCGCCGGCGAGGTGCAGGACCGCACGCAGGCCCACAAGCGCATGACGCGTGCACCGATCCGCGTGCACCGCCCTGTCACCGAATCTGCAGACATCACATCACGCTCGAAGGAGGGCCGTTCATGACCTGGGGACGTCGTTGCTTGTCGATCACGCTGGCCTTTGCGGCTCTCTCTGCGTTGCTCGGAGGCTGTACCACCACGACCACCGTGAACGGAGTCGAGCAGGCGCCCCGCGACCGGACCACCGCGTCCGATGAAACCGAGGCCGGCAAGCGGGCGCGGGTGCGCATGGAGCTCGCGAGCGCGTATTTCGCGCGCGGCCAGATGACCACGGCGCTCGATGAAGTGAAGCTCGCGCTGCAGGCGCAGCCCAACATGACCGAGGGCTACAACCTGCGCGGCCTGATCTACGCCGGGCTGAACGACGATGTGATGGCGCAGGAAAGCTTCCGCCGCGCACTCGAGCTGAGCCCGCGCGACGGCGACACGCTGCACAACTACGGCTGGTACCTGTGCCAGCAGAAGCGCTTCGACGAAGCCTTCCCGCTGTTCGAGCAGGCGATGACGGCACCGCAGTACACCGGCAACGTCCGTTCTCTGCTGGCCAAGGGCGTGTGCCAGGCGCGCGCCGGCCAGTGGCCGGAGGCCGAGGCGACACTGCTGCGCGCCTACGAGCTCGATGCGGCCAACCCCGCGACCGGCGTCAACCTGGCCGAAGTGCTGCTGCGCCGCGGCGACCTGGATCGGGCGCGCTTCTACATCCGCCGCGTCAACTCGGTGGCCGATCAGTCGAGCGCGCAGACGCTGTGGCTGGCCGCGCGCATCGAGAACAAGCTCGGCAACCGGCAGGGCGTGGTCGACCTGGGGCGCCAGCTGCGCGACCGCTTCCCGCAATCGCGCGAATCGTCGGCGTTCGAACGGGGGCAGTTCGATGAGTGATCCGGTGCCGGC
>NZ_JBFUFP010001206.1:0-1514 GCF_056403375.1 Rhizobacter sp. P2_H2 | reverse complement strand
CGCCATAGGCCGCGCGCAGCCGCCGCTCCAGCAGGCTGCGCGCGAGCGCGGTCGTGGTGAGCGTCATGATCACGAAGTCGACGCTCTGCACGCTGAACCAGTGCGTCTCGGACAGGTTCGTGATCGCCTGCTGCAGGAACACCGCCAGGTACAGCACCGCCTGGGTGCGCTCGCCGTTGGCCAGCCRCAGCGAGTGCAGCACCTGCGTGATCGCGTAGCCGAACAGACAGGCGAGACCGGCCCAGCCGAGGTCGTTGACCACGTCGAAGTAGCCGTTGTGCGCCGAGCCCGGGTAGAACGAGCCCATGCGGCGGACGAACTCGAAGGCATCGGTGCCGGCGGTCGGCGCCGCCGTCCAGTAGGCCGCATAGCCGGTGCCGAAGAACGGGTGCTCGCGCATGTGATCGCCGAGGATCGCCCAGATCTCGGTGCGGCCGGTCAGCGTCATGTCCTTGCCGCTGAAGGTCGACACCATCGCCATGAAGGCCGACAGGCCGGCGACGAGGCCGAGCGTCACCAGCGCATGGAGCAGCAGCAGCACGGTGACCATGAGCACCAGGTGCGGCACGAAGGGCCGCAGCCCGCGCGGCGCACGCAGCGCGACCACGAGGAAGACGAGCACCGCGGCGGTGGCCGCCAGCGAGGTCGAGCTGCGCGACAGCAGCAGGCAGGCCGCCGCCACCGCACCACCGGCCAGCGCGCTGCCGGGCGACACCTCGCGCGTCAGGCCGCCATGGCACCAGAAGATCATCGCCATGCCGGCCAGCGCGCCGAGGCTGTTCTTGTGGTTCGCGAGGCCGCGCCACGCACCGGCCAGCTCGGCCGCCACCTCCTGGTGGACGGCGAGCGACGGTGCCGCCAGGCCGAAGGCCAGCGAGCCCAGCAGCACCAGCGTCAGCACCGGGCGCACGACGCGCTGGAAGCGCTGCGCGTGCCAGGCGACCAGCACGAAGGCGACGCAGGCGACGACGATCGTGACGAAGCGCAGCAGCCGCCGCACGCTCAGGCCCGGGTCGATCGACCAGGCGACGCTCGCCACCGCCAGCGCGAGGAACGCGAACAGCCAGCCGTTGGCGCTGCGCACCAGCAGCCACGCGAGGCCCGCACGCCAGACCAGGACCAGCCCGCCGAGGCCGAGCACCGCACCCCACAGCGCGCGGCTCAACAGGCCGGCCGAGTCGGGCGCGGCCGCATGGACCAGGCTCTCGTAGTCCAGCCCCTCCGGCACGATCATCAGCACGACCAGCACCCACATCATCGCGGCGAGCAGCAGCGCGCCGGCATCGTCGCGCCGCCACGCGCTGGTGCTGGCAGAAGGCGGGCTCGACATCGAAGACCCTCAGAAATGGCTGATCACGGCACCCAGGATCTGCGAGCGCGTGGCCGCCAGGCGGCGCAGCATGTCCCGCAGATCCCGCGAGCTCGTGTGGCGCGCACGGCTCAGTGCCAGCACGCGGCCCACCAGGCTGGCGACGGCCAGGCCGTCGGCATACAGCCCGACCGGCGCGGTGTCG
>NZ_JBFUFP010001205.1:0-1514 GCF_056403375.1 Rhizobacter sp. P2_H2 | reverse complement strand
CCGCCGTTGCTGACGGATGCACCGATCGAAGAAGAGCTGCTTGAGCTGCCGGCCGCGCCAGAAGGCGAGGAGATTTTGTTCGACTACGCATCGTTGGGCCTCACGCTGCGCCGGCATCCGTTGGCATTGCTGCGGGAGAGACTGACGCATCGCGGCTTGTCGTCCGCCGCCGATCTCGCGACCGTCCCGAACGGCCGACGCGTGGACTATTGCGGGATCGTCACCCTCCGTCAGCAACCGAGCACCGCGAGCGGAACGATCTTCGTCTCGTTGGAGGACGAGACAGGCACGGTTCAGGCGATCGTCTGGAAGTCCGTGCGAGACCAGCAACGAGATGTGTTGCTTCGGTCCCGGCTCCTGGTCCTCAGGGGCACTTGGCAGCGCGAAGGGGATGTGTGCAATCTCATCGTGAGCAAGCTCGAGGACCTCACTCCGTTGCTAGGGCGCTTGGCCAAATCTACGCACAGTCGAGACTTCCATTGAACGCGCGAATGCTCGATGGTGTATCAAGGCTGTCGAAGACCCTGAGCAGTCCGCGCAGGCGCGACCTCGCGTCATGCAGCTCGGAGCTGCGTGACTTTGCCCGAGGACGGCGTGACCACGTTGGCTCCGTATGCATGCAAGGCCTCGAATAGCTGCCGGCCGTTCGCTTGCGCGAAATCCTCGGCGTTGTTGTTCATGACTACCTGCAGATGCAGGGGCGGCGCATCGAGCGCCGCGATCTGGCCGGCCAAGCCTTCCAGTTCGGCGTCATCGTATTGGTAGTTGAAGCGCCCGGACGACGTGTTGCTCCGCTTGTTCCAGGTGTGCTCGTTGCGCCCGTGCATGCGTACCAAGGCGTGGTCGTCGTGTGTCACCTCCCACACAGCCGGAACGCAGTTTGCAAAGCCCTGGGGCTCGTCGGCGATGGTGTGCACGACCCTGAGCGACCGCTCGAACGCCAGGGTGTCGCGGGTGTTCGCCTCGTTGAACCAGCTGAAGTTTCGGAATTCGAGGCTGACCATGTGCCCCTGCATGCGCTCGACGCAGTGCTCGATGTGCGCCCGGCCAGCGGGGTTGCGCACGATCCAGGGCGCGAACTGGAAGTGCACCAGCCCGAGCCGGCCCGCTTGCCGCAGTGGGGCGATGCCCTCGACGAAGCGTGCCCACAGTGCGTCGCGGAACTCGGGCGGCACGTCGCGGTAGTACAGGATGGACTTGTCTCGCAACGCGGCGGGAAGCGCCTCGCGCACGTCGGCAGGAAGGGCCTGCGGTGAAGTCTGATGCCCGGTGAAGAGCCGGAAGGCCTTCACGTTCATCACGAAGTCCTGCGGCGTGCGCTCGACCCACCGCTGCGCCATGCCGGGCGGCGTCATGGCATAGAAGCTCGAGTCCACCTCGACCAACGTGAACTGAGTCGCGTAGAAGTGCAGGCGCTCCTCGGGACTCATGTGCTCCGACGGGTAGAAGCGCCCCGTGTCGATGAGCGCTGGGTGCGACCAGGATGCAGTGCCGATCCGGATGCTCATGGGGTG
>NZ_JBFUFP010001204.1:0-1515 GCF_056403375.1 Rhizobacter sp. P2_H2 | reverse complement strand
TGAGCGCGAACCCGCATGCCAACGGCGGCGAGCTGCTGCAGCCGCTCGCGATGCCGTCGTTCCGCGAGCATGCGGTCGCGGTGCCGCAGCCCGGCGCGGTGCAGGCCGAGTCGACCCGCGTGCTCGGCGAGTTCCTGCGCGAGCTGGTGCGGCGCAACCTGGCGGCGCGCAACTTCCGGCTGTTCGGCCCCGACGAGACCGCCTCGAACCGGCTGGACGCGGTGTACGAGGTGTCGGGCAAGCAATGGCTCGCGCGCATCGACGAGGTCGACCCGAACCTCGGCACCGACGGCCGCGTGATGGAGGTGCTCAGCGAGCACCTGTGCGAAGGCTGGCTCGAGGGCTACCTGCTGACCGGCCGGCACGGGCTGTTCTCCTGCTACGAAGCCTTCATCCACATCATCGACTCGATGTTCAACCAGCACGCCAAGTGGTTGAAGACCTGCCGGAACATCCCGTGGCGGCAGCCGATCGCCTCGTTGAGCTACCTGCTCACCTCGCACGTCTGGCGCCAGGACCACAACGGCTTTTCRCACCAGGATCCGGGGTTCATCGACCACGTCGCGAACAAGAAGTCCGACGTGGTGCGCATCTACCTGCCGCCCGATGCGAACTGCCTGCTGTCGGTGGCCGACCACTGCCTGCGCAGCCGCAACTACGTCAACGTGATCGTCGCCGGCAAGCAGCCGGCCTGGCAGTGGCTCGACGTCGACGCGGCGACGCGGCACTGCCGCACCGGCGCCGGCACCTGGGACTGGGCTGGCAGCGCCGGCGAGCCGGAAGTCGTGATGGCCTGCGCCGGCGACGTGCCGACGCTCGAGACGCTGGCCGCCGTGACGCTGCTGCGCGACTACGTGCCCGACCTGCAGGTGCGCGTGGTCAACGTCGTCGACCTGTTCGCGCTGCAGCCGCCGGGGGAGCATCCGCACGGGCTGACCGACGAGGCCTTCGATGCGATCTTCACCGCCGACCGGCCGGTGGTGTTCGCGTTCCACGGCTACCCGTCGCTGGTGCACAAGCTGACCTACCGGCGCCGCAACCACGCGAACATCCACGTGCGCGGCTACTGCGAGGAAGGCACGACGACGACGCCGTTCGACATGGTGGTGCTGAACCAGCTCGACCGCTACCAGCTGGCATTCGACGCGATCCGCCGCGTGCCGCGCCTGGCCGACCGGGTACCGGCCGAGGCCGAGCGGCTGGCGGCGACGCTGCGCCGGCACCGGGAATGGGTGTGCGAGCACGGCGACGACCTGCCCGAGGTGAAGGAGTGGCGCTGGTCGCCGCGCTGAAACGTTCGCATCCCCGTACGCCGTTGCGCCCGCCAGGCGGCCGGCGCGCGACCGGGTCGTCATCATCGCTGCCATGACGATCCCCTCGCTTCGCGACGTTCCCGACCGCTTCGACAGCCCGCGCCTGACGATCCGCTGCCCGCAGTCCGGCGACGGGCCGCGCTTGCATGAGGCGATCGTCGCGTCGCTCGACGCGTTGCGCGCGTTCCCGGCCTCGCTGCCG
>NZ_JBFUFP010001203.1:0-1516 GCF_056403375.1 Rhizobacter sp. P2_H2 | reverse complement strand
CGCCAGGGCCTGACGGTGGCGCGCCGCACGGTGACCAAGTACCGCCAGTTGCTGAAGGTCGAACCGGTCGAGCGGCGCAAGCGGGCAGCCTGAATCAAAAAGTCACAAACCGAGCGGGCACGACACTTGCCAGCAGAAGTCCAGCGGCCAGCCGACAACCGATGTCGGCGCCGTCCGACAGACCCCGGCCCGCAACCGAATGCGGGCGACCGAAAGCCCTTCATGCAGGACCGCGCCCTCACGCTCCACGCCCTCGGCTCCACGCTGTTCGACCGGTTGCCGCAAGCGGCGCTGCTCGTCGATGCCCAAGGGCATGTGCTGGACGCCAACCCGGCCGCCCTGGCGCTGGTGCGCGGCGGCGACCTGCCGTCCGACCTGATGCGCCTGGCGCCGTCGCTTGCGCTGGGCCGGGCGCTGACCGACGGCGAGGAATGGGCCGGCGAGGTCAGCATCGGCTCGGACGACGGCGTGCGCCCGTTCGATGCCCGGTTGCTGAAGGTGCCCTGCAACGACGGCGCCCGCTTCGTCTGCCTGCTGCAGCCGGCACCGCAGTCCGCACGCGACGGCGGGCGCGATTTCCGCCATGTCGCCGATGCGGCACCGGTGATGATCTGGCTGGCCGGCCCGGACCGCTGGTGCGAGTGGGTCAACAAGCCGTGGCTGCAGTTCACCGGCACGACGCTCGACGAGGAACGCGGCAACGGCTGGACGCAGGTGGTGCACCCGGAAGATCTCGAACGCTGCATGGGCATCTACTCCACCAGCTTCCATGCGCGCCAGCCCTTCGTGATGGACTACCGGCTGCGCCGCCACGACGGCGTCTACCGCTGGGTGCTGGACAACGGCGTGCCGCACACCAGCAGCGACGGCCGCTTCCTCGGCTACGTCGGCAGCTGCGTCGACATCCACGAGCGCCGGGAGCTCGAGGAACGCCTGGCCGAGCGCACGCAGGCGATGCGGCTGTCCGACCGGCGCCAGGGCGAATTCCTCGCGCTGCTGTCGCACGAATTGCGCAACCCGCTGGCGCCGATCGCCAACGCGGCCAGCGTGCTGCGTACGATGGAAAGCGACAACCCGACGATCGGGCGGCTGCGCGAGATCGTCGAGCGCCAGGTGGCGCGACTGCGCCGGCTGATCGACGACCTGGTCGACGTGACGCGCGTCGCGCAGGGCCAGATCACGCTGATCAAGGAACCGGTGGCGGTGGATGCGGTGGTGCGCACCGCGCTCGACGGCCTGCGCACGAAGCTCAGTGCCGCCGGCCACACACTGAAGACCGAGTTCCCGAAGGAGCCGGCGTGGGTCGACGGCGACGCGCTGCGGCTCGCGCAGGCCGTTTCGGCGATCGTCTACAACGCATCGATCTTCTCGCGCGATCCGGGCGAGATCGCGGTGTCGGTGCAGGCCCGTGGCGGGCAGGTGCTGGTGCGCGTGAAGGACCGCGGGCAAGGCATCGCCGCCGACTTCCTGCCGCATGTGTTCGAGCTGTTCGCGCGCCACGATGCCGGCACCGCGG
>NZ_JBFUFP010001202.1:0-1517 GCF_056403375.1 Rhizobacter sp. P2_H2 | reverse complement strand
CACGGCCAGCGAGGAGATCAGCAAGGGCATCTGCATCATCTGGCCCATCAGTCGTGACATCGACTTCTCCCGGGTGATTCGTGCGCGTCAGCGCGCAAAACGTTTGTCTTCGACGCGGGAATGATAGGGAGGCGCCACCACCGGCCGGCTGGCTGTTTACCCGTAAAAAACTCGTGCCGCGGCACGGTCATTACACTTTCGGCCCTATGAGCGCCCTGCCGATTCCCGCCGCGATCGCGGCCCCGCTGCCACCGCTGATGGGCGCCGACTGGCCCAACCGCTTCGCCGCGCTGGGCGGCGAGTTCTTCACCGAACTGCCGCCGCAAGGCCTGCCCGACCCGCACTGGGTGGCCTGGAGTGCCGATTGCGCCCGCCTGCTGGGCCTGCCGGGTGATATGCCCTCCGACCCGCGGCTGCTCGCCGCCCTCAGCGGCAACCTCGCCGAGGCGCCGATGCAGCCGCTGGCCAGCGTCTACAGCGGCCACCAGTTCGGCGTCTGGGCCGGCCAGCTGGGCGACGGCCGCGCGCTGTGGCTGGGCGAGCTGCAGACGCCCGCCGGGCCGATGGAGATCCAGCTGAAGGGCGCCGGCCTGACGCCCTACTCACGCATGGGCGACGGCCGCGCGGTGCTGCGCTCGTCGATCCGCGAGTTCCTGGCGTCGGAGGCGATGCACGCGCTGGGCGTACCGACGACGCGCGCACTCAGCATCACCGGCTCGGCGCTGCCGGTGCGGCGCGAGGAGATCGAGACCGCTGCGGTCGTCACGCGCGTCGCGCCGTCGTTCATCCGCTTCGGCCACTTCGAGCATTTCGCGCACACCGAGCCGAACGTCGACGCACTGCGCCGGCTGGTCGATTTCGTGATCGACATCGGCTACCCCGAATGCCGCGGTGCAGCACAGCCCGCCGTCGCGCTGCTCGAGGCGGTGGCCCGGCGCACCGCGCGCCTGATGGCCGACTGGCAGGCCGTCGGCTTCTGCCACGGCGTGATGAACACCGACAACATGTCGATCCTCGGGCTCACGATCGACTACGGCCCGTACGGCTTCCTCGATGCGTTCGACCCCGGCCACGTCTGCAACCACTCCGACCACCAGGGCCGCTACGCCTATGCGCGCCAGCCGAACGTCGCGTTCTGGAACCTGCATGCGCTGGCCCAGGCGCTGCTGCCGCTGATCGGCGAGCAGGACGATGCGCTCGAGGCGCTGGAGGCCTACAAGAGCGAGTTCGCCGCGACGCTCGATGCGCGCATGGYCGCCAAGCTCGGACTGTCTGGCGTGCAGGACGGCGACCGGGCGCTCGCCGAGGGCCTGCTGCAGCGCATGGCCGCCGACCGCGCCGACTTCAGCATCACCTTCCGCCGGCTGGCCGGCTTCGACAGCCGCGAGGCTGCCGCCAACGACGCGCTGCGCGACCTCTTCATCGACCGCGAGGCCTTCGACGCCTGGGCACGGAACTATGCGGCGCGGCTGCGCTCCGAAGGCAGCGTCGATGCCGAACGCGCCTTGCGGATGAAC
>NZ_JBFUFP010001201.1:0-1518 GCF_056403375.1 Rhizobacter sp. P2_H2 | reverse complement strand
GATCCAGCCTGCGCGGGCCTGCAGCAGCGCGATGTAGTCGGCCGCGCTCATGCGCTCGCCGCGGCGGATGCGCAGCGCGACGCGCGGGTCGTAGTCGGCTTCGCGTGTGCCGAGCAGCGTGCGGTGCCAGGTCCAGCTCTCGGCCGCCGGCAGGCCACCGGCGGCGTTGATGGCAGCCAGCTCGTCGACTTCGGTCAGCGTGATCTCCTGCAGGCGGGCGCCCGCACGGCGCAGCGTGGCGAGGCTGCGCTCGAAGGCCGAGGCCACCGCAGCGTCCAGGCCGTCGAGGAAGGCGCCGCCGGGCACCGCCAGCGTCAGTGCGGAGGCCGGGCGCTGCGCCAGCGTCACGCGGCGCGCCGACAGCAGTTCGTGCAGCAGCACCGCATCGCGCACCGAGCGGGTGATCGCGCAGGCGGTGTCGAGCGAGGTCGACAACGGGATCGCGCCGTCGAGTGGCGTCAGGCGTGCGGTGTTCTTGAACCCGACCAGGCCTTGCAGGGCGGCGGGAATGCGGATCGAGCCGCCGGTGTCGGAGCCGAGCGCGGCCCAGGCGGCGCCGCTGGCGACCGAGGTCGCGCCGCCTGCGGTCGAGCCGCCCGGGATGCGCGCTTGCGGGTCGAGCGCGGCGGTGGCTGCATTCAGCGGCGTGCCATGGTGCGGGTTGATGCCGACGCCGGAGAACGCGAATTCGGTCAGGTTCGTGTGGCCGATCAGCGCGGCACCGGCGGCGCGCAGCCGGGACACCGCCGTGCAGTCGCGCGCTGCGGGGGGCGCGTCGGCGAGCGCGCGCGACGCGCCGCTTGTCGGATGGCCGGCCACATCGAACAGGTCCTTGATGCTGACGGCCAACCCGGCGAGCGGCGGCAGCGGCAGGCCGGCGGCGGCCTGCGCATCGATGCCGGCCGCGACGGCCTGCGTGCCGGCGAAGCGGCGGATGAAGGTGTGCCGGTTGACGGGGAGGTCGGCGGCGGCCTGGCTGCGCGCCAGCGCGTCGACGGCGGTCGAGCGACCCAGCTGGATCTCGCTGACGGCAGCGGTGAGGTCAAGAGGCATGGAGAGGGGAGGAGGCCGTGCTACACTCTACGGGTTTATCTGAATGCAATCCCTCTCTCGTACCGAGAGAGGTGGCGCAGCAGAAAACAAATCGCGAATCCGGCTGTTGAAAGGTGTTGCAGAGGTCTCAAAACCTTGCAATTCGAGACGGATTCTAGAACCAACCTTTGGAGTTCACATGACCATCACCATGCGTGAGATGCTGGAAGCCGGCGTCCATTTCGGCCACCAAACCCGCTTCTGGAACCCGAAGATGGCCCCGTACATCTACGGCCATCGCAACAAGATCCACATCATCAACCTCGAGAAGACGCAGCCGCTCTTCAACGACGCGTTGAAATTCATCCGCCAGTTGGCAGCACGCCGCGGCACCATCMTGATGATCGGCACCAAGCGCCAGGCTCGCGAAGTCATCGCGACGGAAGCCCGCCGTGCCGGCATGCCCTTCGTCGACCAGCGCTGGCT
>NZ_JBFUFP010001200.1:0-1518 GCF_056403375.1 Rhizobacter sp. P2_H2 | reverse complement strand
CTCGTACACGGCGTTCCGTCTCGTGAAGAAGAACGCCTACGCGTGGGACTTCTTCAACACGCTGGACACCAACCTCTACACGCCGACCGCGTACGCGCAGCCGGAGTTCACGGCCGGGGCCTTCCGCGGCAACGACCTGGCCTCGCCGAACGAGACGGGCCGCTCGAAGCTGAGCAGCTTCGCGATCGGCGACACGCTGTCGATGCTGGACGACAAGCTGCTGGTCACGCTCGGCGTGCGCCACCAGAAGCTGGACATCAGCGACTACGGCTACAACTCCGACCCGGCCGATGACGCGCTGTACGACGAGAGCCGGACCAGCCCGATGCTGGGCGTGGTCTACAAGCTCGGCACGCAGTTCTCCGCGTATGCGAACCACGTCGAAGGCCTCACGCAGGGCAATACGCTGGCGGGCGTCAACGGCGGCCCGCCGGTGACGCTGGAGCCGTATGTGTCGAAGCAGAACGAGATCGGCCTGAAATACGACGGTGGACGCTTCGGCGGCAGCCTGGCGCTCTTCGCGACGAAGAAGCCGCGCCCGGTGGCCACGCAGAACAGCGTGGAGGGTGAAGACCGCCACCAGGGGATCGAACTGAGCTTCTTCGGTGAAGCGATGCCGGGTCTCAAGCTGCTCGGCGGCCTGACGCTGCTGAACGCGAAGCAGAAGAACACCGGGGACGCCACGACCGAGGGCAAGTACGTGATCGGCGTGCCCAAGAGCCAGGGCACCGTGGGCGCCGAATGGGCGGTGCCGGGCGTCGAAGGACTGGCGCTGGACAGCCGCGTCGTCTACACCGGCAACCGCTTCGCGAACTCCACCAACACGCTGCTGCTGCCGTCCTGGACCCGCGTGGACCTGGGCGGGCGCTGGATGGTCAACGTGCAGGATCGCCTGGTGACGCTGCGCGCGCGCGTCGACAACGTGGCCGACAAGTCGTACTGGGCTTCTGCAGGCGGCTACCCCGAGAATGGCTACCTCGTGGTCGGCRCGCCCCGCACCTTCGTGCTCAGCGCCAGCGTCGATTTCTGACGCCCCCGCACGGAGCCGCGGCATGCTGAGCGCAAGCACCCTGAAGACCTGGTCGTGGTGGCACAAGTGGAGCAGCCTCGTCTGCACCGCGTTCATGCTGCTGCTGTGCCTGACCGGCCTGCCGTTGATCTTCCACCATGAGATCGACCACCTGACCGGCGGCGAGATCGAGGCCCCGGAGATGCCGGCCGACACGCCGCGCGCCAGCCTCGACACGGTGCTGGCCTCGGCGCGCGCCCTCTACCCGGATCGCATCGTGCAGTTCGCGTCGCAGCCCGAGGACGACGACCGCCTGTGGCACGTCACGCTGACGCCGACGCCCGCGCCGACGCAGGACTTCAAGTCGATCGCGGTCGATGCGCGCACCGGCCGCGTGCTCGGCGAGGTGCCGGTCAACACCGGCTTCATGAGCCTCATGCTGCGGTTGCACGTCGACCTGTTCGCCGGGCTGCCGGGCAAGCTGTTCCTCGGTGCGATGGGGCTGCTGC
>NZ_JBFUFP010001199.1:0-1518 GCF_056403375.1 Rhizobacter sp. P2_H2 | reverse complement strand
GTGCTCGACACCCACACCGTCTACCCGCACGAGCCGCGCAACGACTGGGAAGGCTCGCTTCACAYGCTGGGCCGGCTGTGCGCGACGCACGGCGTCAACCTGATCGCGATCGGCAACGGCACCGCGAGCCGCGAGACCGACAAGCTGGCTGCCGACCTGATCAAGCGCATCCAGCAGCTGGCACCGGGCACGCACATCGACAAGGTGGTGGTCAGCGAGGCCGGCGCGTCCGTCTACTCGGCCAGCGAGTACGCCAGCAAGGAGCTGCCCGACCTCGACGTGAGCCTGCGCGGCGCGGTCAGCATCGCGCGGCGCCTGCAGGATCCGCTCGCGGAACTCGTGAAGATCGAGCCGAAGAGCATCGGCGTCGGCCAGTACCAGCACGACGTGAACCAGAGCGAGCTCGCGCGCAGCCTCGACACCGTGATCGAGGATTGCGTGAACTCGGTGGGCGTCGACCTGAACACCGCGTCGGCGCCGCTGCTGTCGCGCGTGTCGGGCCTGAGCAGCGCGGTGGCCGCGAGCATCGTGCGCTGGCGCGATGCGAACGGCGCCTTCCGCAACCGCCAGCAGCTGCTGGACGTGAGCGGCCTCGGCGCCAAGACCTTCGAGCAGAGCGCCGGCTTCCTGCGCATCCGCGGCGGCGACAACCCGCTGGACCAGTCGGGCGTGCACCCGGAAACCTACCCGGTGGTCGAGAAGATCATGGCCGCGGTCAGCAAGCCGGCGGCCGAGGTGATGGGCCGCAGCGACGTGATCCGCGCGCTGAAGCCCGAGGCCTTCGCGAGCGAGAAGTTCGGTGCGATCACGGTGAAGGACATCTTCGCCGAGCTGGAGAAGCCGGGCCGCGATCCGCGCCCCGACTTCAAGGTGGCGCGCTTCAACGACGGCGTCGAGGACCTGAAGGACCTGCAGCCGGGCATGACGCTCGAAGGCACCGTCAGCAACGTCGCGCAGTTCGGCGCCTTCATCGACCTGGGCGTGCACCAGGACGGCCTGGTGCACGTGAGCCAGCTGAGCAACAAGTTCGTCAACGATGCGCGCGAGGTCGTGAAGACCGGCGACATCGTCAAGGTCAAGGTGCTCGAGGTCGATATGGCGCGCAAGCGCATCTCGCTGACGATGAAGCTCGACGCGGTGGTCGCGCCGCGCGGCGAGCGCCAGGGCGACAACAGCTTCCGGCCGGCGGGGCGGGGCGAGCGCACTGGTGGTGGTGGGGGCGGCGGGCGTGCGCCGCAGCAACAGCAGGCGACGCAGCAATCCGCAATGGCGGCCGCGTTTGCGAAGCTGCAGACCAAGCGCTGAGCCAGGACCGGCGATCCAGGGCACCATCCGCGGCATGACACTTCAAACACCTCACCGAGTATCACAGCGATGAACACACGTCTTCGATCCCTGGCCCTGGTCGCCGCACTCGGTGCCGCGGCACTGCTCGGCGCCTGCGCGCACAAGCCCGGCCCGAGCGCCACCGCCATCCTGCTGCCCACCAACGGCAATGCCGCGCAAGGCGTCGTCACC
>NZ_JBFUFP010001198.1:0-1520 GCF_056403375.1 Rhizobacter sp. P2_H2 | reverse complement strand
GGCCTGGAACCAGGGCATCGATCTCTACGGCTTCGACAACAACCGCTTCCTGGCCGGCGCCGAGTACGTCGCCAAGGCCAACCTGATCGAGTCGGGCACGAGCTACTACGGCGTGCCTTACCTGGCCTACAACAATGCCGACAACGTCGACCAGGCCGTCCTTTCAACGGGATCGCAGGGCTCGGTGCGTCCCGCGTGGGCGCTGGTGTTCAACCACTATGTGAAGCGCAGGGGCCTGGCCGCGCCGTACACGCAGAAGTTCGCGGCGCTGGTTGCGCCCGAGGGCGGCGGCGGCAACTACGGGCCCAACAGCACCGGCTTCGACCAGCTCGGGTACGGCACGCTCACCTGCACGCGCGATGCGCTGGTGAGCGGGCTCGCGCCCAGCGGTCTCACCGCGCGCTCGAGCGCCGGCTCGGTGATCCTGTCGTGGTGGGGATGCGCCGAGGGGCTCAGCTACAACGTCAAGCGCGCGGCGTCGGCGTGCGGGACGTTCACGACGCTTGCCACCGGCATCGCCGATCTGCTGACCTACACCGACGCGGACGTCGCGGCCGGAACCTGGTACTACGTCGTCACCGCGACGACGGCGACCGGAGAGAGCGCCGCGTCAGGCTTCGTCACGGCCACGACCGACCTGCAATTGCACACGCGGCTGCAGTTCGACGAGACGAGCGGCAACAGTGCGGCCGACGCGACGGGCAACGGCCACACGGGCACCCTGGTCGGCGGTGCGAGCTTCGTCGCGGGACGCGTGGGCGGCGCCGTCTCGCTTGATGGCGTCACCGGCCATGTCAGCCTGCCCGACAAGCTCGTCGAGGACCTCTCCGACTTCACGCTCTCGGTCTGGCTGAAATGGAACGCAGCCACCCGGAACGCTCGCGTGTTCGACTTCGGGACGGGCACCGGACGCTACATGACGCTGAGGGCCAGTGCCGGCGCGACCGCGCGGCTTTCGACCACCGTCAGCGGCAGCCACAACGAGCGCAGCATCGACACCGCGGTGCTGCCGACCGGCGTCTGGACGCACATCGTCGTCACCTTGTCCGGCACGACCCAGACGCTCTACGTGGATGGTGTCGCGACCGGAAGCATCGCCGACATGCCCTTCGCCCCCTTTCGGCTGGGCGATACCGGCCGGAACTGGCTGGGGCGCTCCCAGTCCGGCACCGATCCGTACCTGGATGGCCTGATCGACGACTTCCGCCTCTACCGCAACGCGATGACCGCCGACCAGGTGGCAGGGCTGTTCGCATCCTGATCCCCTGCATGAAGGTCCTTCCCCGGGAGAACCCGGGGGCAGGGAAGCCCGCGTACGGCAGCGTGCGCAGGCTGCATTGGACTATGCTCGACCCAAGCCGGAACCTCCGCCTGATCCGGCGGGCCGAGCGAGTTCACCGATGACCCCCAAAGCACCTGCGTCGGACTCCCCACCCCAGCGGCGCGGCTGGCTGGCTTCCGTGTCGCGGATCCCGGGCGGCGGCATCGCGATCGCGCTGCTGGTGCGGGTGCTGGTGTTC
>NZ_JBFUFP010001197.1:0-1520 GCF_056403375.1 Rhizobacter sp. P2_H2 | reverse complement strand
TCATTGCTCCATTCTCTCAATCGAAGGAGCCTCCTCGGAACCCGGGGCGATTCAGTCCAGCTATCTCGACAGCCACAAGGGGAACTGCGTGTCGATGCCGAGCCTGTTCGTCGTCCTCGGTCAAAGGATCGGCCTGGACGTGACGCTGGCGACGGTGCCCAGGCACATCTTCGTCAAGTACCGCGACGAGCGCGGGCAGCTCTACAACATCGAGACGACAAGCGGCGGCGGATTCGCTCGCGATGCCTGGATGCGACAGCTCTATGAGATGACCGATCTGTCTTTGCGAACCGGCATCTACATGCGGCCGCTGTCAAAGAAGGAGGCGGCAGTCCAGATCGTCGACACCTTGCTCGAGTTCTATGAAGCGAACGGCGTTCTGCAGCCTCGCGTGGACCTGGCGCTGCTCTCGCTGCGCCATGCACCGAGGCACGTCAACGGCATGTTGCACCTCGCAGCAACCTACGGTTGGATGGCCGAGGTCTCCTACATGTTCGACTACAACAGCCCCGATCCACGGATGACATTGAAGGAGCGGCTCAAGTACCAGGACTTGATGCGAGAGGCCATGGAATGGGATCAACGCGCGCAATCGCTCGGTTGGCGCCCCAGCAGCCCGGAAGCCGAGTCCGCCTATCTCAGGCGAGTCGAGGATGCCAAGAAGTCTTTGTAGACAAATGCGACCTGGAGAACTGAAGATGTTCCATCGAATCGATCTCAAGCTTTGTGTGGTCATGCTGGCCCTGACCTCCCTGCACGAAGGCACGGCGGCGCACTACACGCAACCAGATCCCATCGGCCTTGCCGGAGGTATCAACACGTACGCCTACGTCGGAGGAAACCCGATCACCCGGATTGATCCCGCGGGACTCGAGTGGGTCTATGTCCAATCAACTGGCCAGATGTATTACCAACCTACAGCCAATCTCGGTGGAGGCCCCCCGCAGCCGATCGGCGGACCCATGTACGCCGGCCATGGCGCGGGAGTGAACAACCCTGCGCTCGATCTCATTCCGTCGGTTGGTCCGTTGCCGGCTGGTACCTACACAATCGGTCAACAGCAGAACAACATCACGGGGGCTGGCTTGAGTTTGCCCGGCTCGATGCGTCTCACCCCGGAGGCGGGCAACTGGATGCATGGTCGATCCGGCTTCCTTATCCATGGCGACAACAGCGCTGGGAATCGATCAGCATCAGAAGGATGCATTATTCAACCCAGGAGCATTCGAGACCTGATTGGCGGAAGCCAAGATCGCGCGCTCCGTGTCGTTCCATAGCCATGCGCACGCTTTCCGGTCTCGTTTTTGGATTGTTGCTTGCAAGCGCTGCGTTCGCAATTGACGATCGCGCCGTGGAGGTGCCGGCAGGCGGACAGGTCACCGTTGAGGGAACTCGCGCCAAGCAATCCGTACGCGCGATGGTGGCCACGACTGTGATATCGGGAGCGACGGGATCACTCGATGCTTCGGCGCTCGTCGAGCGAGAGTGTGCAGCACGAGACAGCCCGTGCAGTCTCGTCA
>NZ_JBFUFP010001196.1:0-1526 GCF_056403375.1 Rhizobacter sp. P2_H2 | reverse complement strand
GGCCTGAACGTGCTGCAGTACTTCATCTCCACCCACGGCGCCCGAAAAGGCCTCGCGGACACGGCGCTGAAGACGGCGAACTCCGGCTACCTGACGCGTCGACTGGTCGACGTGACGCAGGATCTGGTGGTCACCGAAGACGATTGCGGCACGCAGAACGGCATCAACATGCGCGCGCTGGTCGAAGGTGGCGAAGTGATCGAATCGCTGCGCGACCGCATCCTCGGCCGCGTCACCGCGATCGAGGTGCTGCATCCGGAAACGGGTGAACAGCTGCTGACCGGCGGCACCATGCTCGACGAAGACGCACTCGACGGCCTCGAAGCCGCCGGCGTCGACGAAGTGAAGGTGCGCACCGCGCTGACCTGCGGCACGCGCTTCGGCCTGTGCGGCAAGTGCTACGGCCGCGACCTGGGTCGTGGCGGCCTGGTGAACCGCGGCGAGGCAGTCGGCGTGATCGCGGCGCAGTCGATCGGCGAACCGGGCACGCAGCTGACGATGCGCACGTTCCACATCGGCGGCGCGGCTTCGCGTGCGGCGGTGGCGTCCAGCGTCGATGCGAAGTCCGATGGCCACATCGGCTTCAACGCGACGATGCGCTACGTGACCAACGGCAAGGGCGACCTGGTCGTGATCTCGCGCTCGGGTGAAATCATCATCGCCGACCAGCACGGTCGCGAGCGTGAGCGCCACAAGGTGCCGTACGGCGCGATCCTGAACATCAAGCCCGACCAGCAGCTCAAGGCTGGCACGGTGCTGGCCAACTGGGATCCGCTGACCCGCCCGATCATCACGGAATTCGCCGGCAAGGCGAAGTTCGAGAACGTCGAGGAAGGTGTCACGGTCGCCAAGCAGCTCGATGAAGTGACCGGCCTGTCGACGCTGGTCGTGATCGACCCGAAGCGCCGCGGCGCGGCCAAGGTCGTGCGTCCGCAGGTCAAGCTGCTGGACGCCGGCGGCAACGAGGTGAAGATCCCCGGCACCGACCACTCGGTGACGATCGGCTTCCAGGTCGGCTCGCTGATCCAGATCCGCGACGGCCAGGACCTGGCCCCGGGCGAGGTGCTGGCGCGCATTCCGGTCGAAGGCCAGAAGACGCGGGACATCACCGGCGGTCTGCCGCGCGTGGCCGAACTCTTCGAGGCACGCAGCCCGAAGGACAAGGGCACGCTGGCCGAGATGACCGGCACGGTGTCGTTCGGCAAGGAGACCAAGGGCAAGGTTCGCCTGCAGATCACCGATCCGGAAGGCAAGGTCTACGAAGAGCTCGTCCCGAAGGAAAAGAACATCGTGGTCCACGAAGGCCAGGTGGTCAACAAGGGCGAGTCGATCGTCGACGGTCCGGCCGATCCGCAGGACATCCTGCGCCTGCTGGGCATCGAGGAACTGGCGCGCTACATCGTCGACGAAGTGCAGGACGTCTACCGTCTGCAGGGCGTGAAGATCAACGACAAGCACATCGAGGTGATCGTTCGCCAGATGCTGCGCCGCGTGCAGATCGTCAACCCGGGCGAGACGGCCTACAT
>NZ_JBFUFP010001195.1:0-1530 GCF_056403375.1 Rhizobacter sp. P2_H2 | reverse complement strand
GAGTCATAGACAACGTTTAGCTGCTGCTCTGAAAGCACAAAGCCATCCAAGCTCTCCGTCAACCCTTTGCTACCGGTCAAAGGAAATATCGGGTGCCCATAAGGTGGGTTTGCCGAGCACTGCTTTGGCTTGTCGTGATTTCTGTTATTTACTATGGCACACACGGAAGTACTATTTGGACTTACTGCGATCTTTTGTTTATCAGAAGAGCAGCTGCAATTTGGTGCAGGATCATTTCCATTGAAAAAAGGCGTCTCCCAAGCATACAGATATTGACTGCCGGGATACTTGCAGACAGGGAAATTCAAAGAACCCGTAGCTTCGTCCGGCGGGGGAGGCTCAGGTGACGCCCACGTCCATTCGACAGAAAATCTCTTAGTACATTTATACGTTCCTTGACGCCCTGCTGGAGGAAACAGCTCACACACCGTATCACCAGTCCAAGCTTTGAATCGTCTGTCCCAATTACCAGCGTTGTAGGCGGCTGGAAACTCCCCCAAGCCTGCCTCGGAGGCCGAGGCTGGATCTGGGTAATATCCTGAGCAGGGATGTCCATCCTGGATATTGGGGTTTGCTTCCCCTCTATCGCTGCACCACTTCAGATCCGCATGACCTCTTAGTTCCGGCTGAGCGAAAGCGGACGGCACAACTGAAATCTGAAGCAAGAAAGCGCACGCGAGAAATAGCAGACGTCCCCATCCACGCTTCCATACCTTCTCAGCCGACAGAAATTTCGCCGAAGCAACCGCGTTAACGACTGACATTTCAGACATCGGACCTTCCCCCATTTTATCTATCTCGACTCGAATCTTGCGAACAAATAGCGGAATCCTCGCCGCGAGCACAGCAATGCTGCTCATTGATTGAGTACGTTTCGGCGAAGATTGGTATCCCTACCAATGCGGGCGGTGCAGCAATGAAGCTGCCTGATCGCCAAGGTAGCGGCGGGCGACACGGCATAGCGTGGCGAGCTTTGTGTACACGCCACTACTCTGCGGAGAAACGTATTTCAAGACGTTTACGAGAATGCTCCCTCCCCAAGTCATGCTCTTCCGTTCGCGGCAGGCATTGTTTCGCCCGCACGTTCCGAACAATCACACTCCGATGCATACCTCAACCCGCTATCGGAGCCCTTCAGGCAGCAGAATTTTGATTAGAAGAGAGTCTTGACAATTGCGCATCCCTCTTTGGGGGGATGCCTTGGGAGGATGCGATTGTTTGCAATTTCGAATGGACAGACGCCGATCGAATTGGTGTCACATCGCGATGGCATTCGGTCAATCAGAACAGCCCTGCCGGATCCTCCAGCGGATCCCAGGACCAGATCACCAGCTCGCGCCGGTCGACGGCCTTGCCGCCGCCTCCCACCGTGTAGGCGATGTCCAGCGACTCCATGTGCATGCCCTCGAAGCAACGCCGGATGTCCGGGTGATCGTTGATGCTCATCATCGCCTTGCCCTTCAGGCTGCGGAAAGCTGCGGCGATCGCCTGGTACTCCTCGAACGGGAACGGCACGCCGTAGCCCTCGGT
>NZ_JBFUFP010001194.1:0-1539 GCF_056403375.1 Rhizobacter sp. P2_H2 | reverse complement strand
AGCCGCACCCTGCGCTGGCCGTCGACCGGCACTGGAACCTGCTGGCGCACAACCGGCCGATGGCACTGCTGCTCGACGGCGTCGCGCCGCACCTGCTCGTGCCACCGGTCAACGTGCTGCGGCTGAGCCTGCACCCGGACGGCGTGGCGCCGAAGATCGTCAACCTGAACGCCTGGCGCACCCACCTGTTCGCACGGCTGCGCACGCAGGTGCACGCGAGCGGCGATCCGGTGCTCGCGGCGCTGCTCGACGAGCTGCAGGGCTACCCCGGCGACGACAGCCCGCCCGGCGGCGACGACTGGAGCGCAGTCGCGGTGCCGCTGCAGATCCGCAGCTCGGTGGGCGTGCTGTCGTTCATCAGCACGACGACGGTGTTCGGYACGCCSGTGGACATCACGCTGTCGGAGCTGGCGCTGGAGACCTTCTTCCCGGCCGATGCCGAGACCGCGCAGTTGCTGCGTCGCCTCGGTGACGGACAGGCGAGCCCGAACGGCGCATAAAGGTGGTACGGCGGCCACGATCCGCATCCAGGAGACGACGATGAGCTCAAGAACCGCGCTGCGCATCTGTCCGCTGTGCGAGGCCTGCTGCGGCCTCGAGGTGCAGGTCGACGACGACGGACGCATCGGCACCATCCGCGGCGACGCGGCCGACGTGTTCAGCGCCGGCTTCCTGTGCCCGAAGGGTGTCGCGCTGAAGGACCTGCACGAGGACCCGGACCGGCTGCGCACGCCGCTGATCCGGCGCGGCGCGCGCTTCGTCGAGGCGAGCTGGGACGAGGCCTTCGCCGAGATCGAGCGCCGCCTGTTGCCGCTGCGCGAGGCGCACGGCAAGGACAGCGTCGCGCTGACGCTGGGCAACCCGTCGGCGCACAAGATGGGCCTGCTGCTGTACATGCCGCGGCTGCTGAAGGCGCTGGGCACGCACAATTTCTTCTCGGCCTCGACGCTCGACCAGATGCCCAAGCAGCTGTCGAACGGGCTGATGTACGGCCACTGGCTGTCGATGGCGGTGCCCGACATCGAGCGCTGCGACTTCCTGCTGGTGCTGGGTGCGAACCCGATGGCCAGCAACGGCAGCCTGTGGACGGTGCCGGATTTCCGCGGCAAGGCGCGCGCGATGAAGGCGCGCGGCGGCCGGCTGGTGGTGATCGACCCGCGGCGCACCGAGACAGCCGCGCTCGCCGATGCGCACCACTTCATCCGCCCGGGGGGCGACGTGTTCCTGCTGCTCGGGATGGTGCACACGCTGTTCGCCGAGGGGCTGGTGAGGCTCGGGCGCCTGCAGCCGCACCTGGTGGGGGTGGAGGCGCTGCGCGATGCGGTGCGGCCGTTCGCTGCCGACGCGATGGCGCCGCGCTGCGGGATCGATGCGAGCGTGATCCGCAGCCTCGCGCGCGAACTCGCCGCGGCCGGGCGCGGCTGCGTCTACGGCCGGCTCGGCACCTGCGTGCAGGCCTATGGGACCACCTGCTCGTGGCTGATCGACGTGCTGAACATCCTGACCGGCCACCTCGATGAACCCGGCGGCGCGATGTTC
>NZ_JBFUFP010001193.1:0-1543 GCF_056403375.1 Rhizobacter sp. P2_H2 | reverse complement strand
CCCGCCGTCAACAGCGGCACGGACCGCGGCTTCACCGGCCATGAGCAGCTCGACGACATCGGGCTCACGCACATGAACGGCCGGCTGTACGACGCCACCATAGGGCGCTTCCTGTCGACAGACCAGCTCGTCAGCGACCCGTCGGACCTGCAGGCCTACAACCGCTACAGCTACGTGCGCAACGATCCGCTGGCGCGTACGGACCCGAGCGGCTGGGCTGAGGTGGCAGGAAGAAGCAAGACAGACGACTTCTGGAGAAGAAGCGGCCATGGAAAATGGGGTGGGACGGATTGCGACCCGATTTGTCAGGTTGACACTGATTCCGGTGGCCCCACGCTGGAAAGCTCTTCGTCAGGAAGTGGTTCCACCACGGCCGGTTCGCAGCAGGACGAAGGCGGTTCGAAGTGGACCGGGCAGATCCTGCGAATGGTCGGAGACTTCTTCAAGGTCCCGGACTACAGTCTGTTGTCCGACGAGGCGTTGAGCAAGCTCAGCTACAACAACTACGCGGCTAATCGCGAGAAGGTCAGACGCGCCGAGGCCGCGGGGCTGGTGCCGTATTCGATGGGCGGGGCCTTGCACGGCGTGTATGAACTGTCGTCCAATGCCGTGCCAGTGGAGTCGATCGGACTCAAGGCCCTGAGTAGCGTCGCAAGTAGTATTAGGCTAGCGGGATCTGCCGCAAAGGGCGCAGTTGCGCTTGACACGAATGCGCTGGTCGCCATCTTGGAAAAAAGGAATACGAGCATTCTGAGTGGTGGCGAGCGCGCTTATGTCTCATTCACTGCAGCGAAGGAATTTTTGGCGGGTGGGGGGTCAGTTGACGCACTCCGCCAACTTCTGAGGGCCAACGGTGGTCGGATTATTTCGGGCACTGAGGAATTGGCTGCCTCACTTCGAGGCCAAGCTATTGAACTCGGGCGATCATTGAAAGTGCCTGACTCACGGGTCGCAGCCGCTGCCATTCAGAATAAATTGACACTAATAACACAAGATGGGAAGCTGACACGCTTCTTGCAATCGATTGGCATGCCAGTAAAGGGGTTCTAAGATGCCTGCTTTTAATAGAGTTTCGTTTCCTGAGCGCTGCGATAAGTGTGGTTTGACTCACGTGCAGGTTGTTCAATTTCGATACGGCAGGGTATGGCAGCTTGACTACAAAATTGGCGATCGAATTGAGTGGGGTAAGAACTCTGTCGGGAATCCAACGGGCAGCGTCGTTGTGGAAGGCATCGCCGAAAATATCATTAACCCATGTGGGCCTGGGGTCGAAAATTACTATGTGTTCATTGCTGACTCGGTCATCGAAGATGTGCGTGCGGCGGATGGGGCATACGACCTCTCAAAAACAGAGCAGGGCTGGATTAGCCGATAGTGTTCGCGCTGAGCGGCGATACGCTCGGGTGCCTTAGCTGAGGACTTCCAGAATGGTCGCAACTTCGGCTATGGGTTTGGCTTCTGGGCGTTGATTGCCAGTGCGAAATCGCAGCCTGGAGAAGTTGGAGCATACGTTGCCGCGCCGACTCGTGGGACAGTTGCTGAG
>NZ_JBFUFP010001192.1:0-1551 GCF_056403375.1 Rhizobacter sp. P2_H2 | reverse complement strand
CCCGTAGCATGCGCCGCAGACCCGTCAGGGCTCACGTGAGTACCTTCGTGCTGCGCACTCCGGTGTTCGCCCTTGGGGCGGCCCGGCGGGCTCACGCGGCCCTGTGCAGTCGGGCACGACTCTCGATTCCGATCATCAACGAACGAACGAGGAAGGAGACCTGATGTCCACGAACTTGGCGCTGTACTTTGCGCTGGCCTGCGGGATTGCCGCAGTGGTGTACGGTTTCGTGCAACGAAGCTGGATCCTGAGCCGCGACGCGGGCAACCCCCGCATGCAGGAGATCGCGGCGGCGATCCAGCAAGGCGCTGCCGCCTACCTGGCCCGCCAATACAAGACCATCGCCATCGTGGGCGTGGTGCTCGCGATCCTGATCGCCATCTTCCTGCCCCTCACGACGGCAGTCGGCTTCGTGCTCGGCGCGCTGCTGTCGGGCGCATGCGGCTTCATCGGCATGAACGTGTCGGTGAAGGCCAACGTGCGCACCGCGCAGGCCGCCACGCAGGGCATGGCGCCGGCGCTCGACGTCGCGTTCAAGGGCGGCGCGATCACCGGCATGCTGGTCGTGGGCCTGGGCCTGCTGGGCGTCACGATCTTCTTCCTGTTCATCACCGGCAACGGCACGGCCGCGCCGGAGAACCTGTCGGCGGTGCTGAAGCCGCTGCTCGGCTTCGCGTTCGGCGCGTCGCTGATCTCGATCTTCGCGCGGCTGGGCGGCGGCATCTTCACGAAGGGCGCCGACGTCGGTGCCGACCTGGTCGGCAAGGTCGAGGCCGGCATCCCCGAGGACGACCCGCGCAACCCCGCGGTGATCGCCGACAACGTGGGCGACAACGTCGGCGACTGCGCCGGTATGGCCGCCGACCTGTTCGAGACCTACGCCGTCACGCTGATCGCGACGATGGCGCTCGGCGCGCTGATGGTCACGCAGGCGCCGATGCAGGCGGTGATCTACCCGCTGGTGCTGGGCGGCTTCTCGATCATCGCGTCGATCATCGGCTGCAGCGTCGTGAAGGCGACGCCCGGCATGAAGAACGTGATGCCGGCGCTGTACAAGGGCCTGATCGTCGCCGGGCTGATCTCGCTGGTCGGCTTCTTCTTCATCACGAAGTACGCGATCCCCGACGATGCGCTCGGCGCGGGCACGCAGATGCGGCTGTTCGGCGCCTGCGTCGTCGGCCTCGCGCTGACGGCCGCGATGGTGTGGATCACCGAGTACTACACCGGCACCGACTACAAGCCGGTGCAGCATGTCGCGCAGGCCTCGACCACCGGGCACGGCACCAACATCATCGCGGGCCTGGGCGTGTCGATGCGCTCGACCGCGTGGCCGGTGATCTTCGTGTGCATCGCGATCCTGGTGTCGTACCAGCTGGCCGGGCTGTACGGCATCGCGATCGCCGCGACCTCGATGCTCAGCATGGCCGGCATCATCGTCGCGCTCGACGCCTACGGSCCGATCACCGACAACGCCGGCGGCATYGCCGARATGGCCGGCCTGCCTGACAGCGTGCGCGACATCACCGACCCGCTCGATGCGGTGGGCAACAC
>NZ_JBFUFP010001191.1:0-1555 GCF_056403375.1 Rhizobacter sp. P2_H2 | reverse complement strand
ACCGCGAAGCCGCGGCCCTGTTCGCCGGCACGCGCGGCTTCGACCGCGGCGTTCAGCGCCAGGATGTTGGTCTGGAACGCGATGCCGTCGATCACGCCGATGATGTCGTTGATCTTCTTCGAGCTGGCATTGATCTCGTCCATCGTCGAGACGACCTGGGCGACGACCGAGCCGCCACGGGCTGCGACTTCAGCGGCCGACGAGGCCAGTTGATTCGCCTGGCGGGCCGAGTCGGCGCTCTGCTTGACGGTGCCGGTCAGCTGCTCCATCGACGACGCGGCCTGCTGCAGGTTGCTCGCCGTCTGCTCGGTGCGCACGCTCAGGTCGTGGTTGCCGGTCGCGATCTCGCCGGAGGCGGTGGAGATGCTGTCGGTGCTCTGGCGCACCTGGCTCACCGTCGTGCGCAGCGAGCGCACCATCTGCGACAGCGAATCCAGCAGGCTGCCCGGCACCGACTGGCTCAGGTCGACCGACAGGTTGCCGCGCGCGACCTCGCCCATCACCGCCACCGCGTCGCTCGGCTCGCCGCCGATCTGGCGCAGCACGCTGCGGGCGATCACGATGCCCAGCGCGCCGATGCCGGCCAGGATCAGCAGCGTGATCAGCAGGCCTTGCACGGCGGTGCTGCGCACCTCGGCATCGACGTCGTCCATGTACAGGCCCGAGCCGACCAGCCAGCCCCAGTTCTTCAGCTGCATCACGTACATCAGCTTGGGCACCGACTCGGTCTTGCCGGGGCGCGGGAAATCGGTCATCAGGTAGGCGCGGCCGTCCTTGCTGGCGCGCAGCACGTCGATCTCGCCCTGGATGATGTCCAGGCCCTTGCTGTCCTTGACCTTGCCGATCATCGGCTGGCCGTCCCATTCGGGCTTCAGCGGGTGCATCACCGCGGAGCCGTCCATCGAGAAGATGTAGAGGTAGTCCTTGGCCTCGGCGCCGTAGCGGGCCACGCGGATCGCGTCACGGGCCGCCTTCTGCGCGTCTTCCTTGCTCATCGTGCCGGCCGCGGCCTTGGCCTCGAAGCCGGCCGCGATGTGGTAGGCGGCCTCGACCGCCGTTACCAGCTGGCCCTTGCGCCCTTCGACGATCTGGCTGCGCATGCGCAGGCTGGACGCGACGGTCAGCAGGATCAGCGCCAGGATCGAGGCGCCGACCAGCAGGCCGATCTTGCGTTTGAAGGACAGGTTCATGGGGGTACCTCGGGTCAAGCGGAAGGGCAACGTTCGGCGACTCAGTGCGCCTGCAACCGGAAGCTGCCGACGGCCTGCGACAGGCGCGCGGCCTGGTCCTTCAGGCTTTCGGCGGCGGCGGCGCTCTCTTCGACGAGCGCCGAGTTCTGCTGCGTCATCTGGTCGAGCTGGGTGACGGCGGTGTTGATCTGGCCGATGCCGTCGCTCTGCTCCGACGATGCGGCGGTAATCTCACCGATGATGTCGCTGACGCGCTGCACCGAGCCGACGATCTCGTTCATCGTCTGGCCGGCGTCCGCCACCAGGCGCGAGCCGGCTTCGACACGGTCGACGCTGGCGCCGATCAGGCCCTTGATTTCCTTGGC
>NZ_JBFUFP010001190.1:0-1557 GCF_056403375.1 Rhizobacter sp. P2_H2 | reverse complement strand
GTGAAGGACACCGGCCTGTTCTTTCCGATCGATCCGGGCTCGAAGGCATCGTTGGGCGGCATGGCGGCGACGCGTGCCGGCGGCACCAGCGCGGTGCGCTACGGCACGATGCGCGAGAACGTGCTGGCGCTCACCGTCGTGACGGCCGAGGGCAAGATCATCCGCACCGCGCGCCGGGCCAAGAAGTCGTCGGCCGGCTACGACCTGACGCGCATCTTCGTCGGCAGCGAGGGCACGCTGGGCATCATCACCGAGGTGACGGTGCGGTTGTACCCGCGGCCCGAGGCGATCGCGACCGCGGTGTGCACCTTCGCCGATGCGCGCAACGCGGTCGACACGGTGATCCAGACCATCCAGACCGGCGTGCCGCTCGCGCGTGCGGAGTTCATGGATGCGCTGGCGCTGCGCGCCGTCAACCTGCACACCGAAACGTCGTACCAGGAGCGGCCGACGCTGTTCCTCGAATTCCACGGCACGGCGGCCGGCGTGGTCGAGCAGGCCGAGATCGTGCGCGACATCGCGCGCGAGTACGGCGGTGACGACTACGACTGGGCCGACCAGCCTGAAGACCGTTCGCGGCTGTGGAGCGCCCGCCACACGGCCTTCAACGCCTGCGAGCTGCTGCGGCCGGGCTGGCGCACCTTCACGACCGATGCCTGCGTGCCCTTGTCGCGGCTGGCGCAGTGCATCGAGGAGACCATCGAGGACACGCGGCGTTCATCGCTGCTGTGCCCGCTGTTCGGCCATGTGGGCGACGGGCACCTGCTGTGCATCCTCATTGCCGACCCCGACAACCCGCTCGAGATGGCCGAGGCCGAGCGCCTGAACCAGCGGATGATCAGCCGCGCGATGCGCATGGAAGGCACCTGCACCGCCGAGCACGGCATCGGCGGGCACAAGGTGGTGCTGCTGACGGAAGAGTTCGACGCCAACGCTTTGCAGCTGATGCGCCAGCTGAAGCGGGCGTGGGATCCGCTGAACATCCTGAATCCCGGCAAGGTGATCGGGGTGCAGGACTGACAAGCGGGCAGTGCATGCGGACCAGCAGGTCCGCCGAGCCCATCGATCCCCCAGGGAGGAGCCCTTGCATTCATCGCACCATGTTGCCGTGGTGAGGCGCGGCGTTGCCGTGCCTCGGACGGTCTCGAGTTTCATCTTCAAGCTCTGGCTGCTGGCCTGCGCGACATCTGCCATTGCGCAGTCGCCGGYCCAGCCKMCGGCCGACCCGTTCAACTACGCACGCACGACGAGCTTCACCTACCGYCCYGACGGTCTCGTGGAGACCGAGACGRTCGAGCCCGGCAACCCGCAGCTGTGCGTGGTGACGCGGTWCCGCTACGACGCGCGGGGCAACCGCACCGGCACGCAGGTGTCCAACTGCAGCGGCGCCACCGGCGACGCCGTGTTCGCCACGCGCAGCAGCAGCGTCAGCTACGGCGCGCAGACGGTGACGATCGGCGGCACGAGCGTGCAGATCCAGCCGGACACCCAGGTGAGCGGCCGCAGGAACGCGTTGCAGCAGGAGGAGACGCAGACGGTGGATCCGCGCTTCGGCAC
>NZ_JBFUFP010001189.1:0-1564 GCF_056403375.1 Rhizobacter sp. P2_H2 | reverse complement strand
GTTGGGAATGGTCTGGTTCCAGATCGTGCCGCGGAACACGCCGCTGACCATGTCGGCCGCACCTGCCACCGCCAGGCACAGGAGACCCAGCGTCAGGCTGGGCGAGAAGCCCAGCGCCACGATGCCCAGCGCCCACACGGCCGCCGCGATGACCACCGCGCGGCCATGGCGCATGACCTTGCCGGTCCAGCCGCTGAAGAGGCCGATGACCAGCGCACCGACCGACATCGCCGACAGCAGCCAGCCCACGGTCTCGGTGCGCCCATCGGCCGCGGCCATGGCAGGGAACAGAGCCACCGGGAACGCGAAGGCCATCGCGACGATGTCCACGATGTAGGTTCCCATCAGTGCGGGCCGTGCCCACGCGAAGCGCAGGCCTTCGGCCAAGTCGGTGAGCAGATGGGGCCGTTCGCTCGGAGCCTCCACCGTGCCGACGGCCGCCCGCGGGATGCGAGAGATGAAGAACAGCGCCGCAAGAAAGGTGCAGAAGTCGAAGACATAGGCGCCTACCGCGCCCCAGCGTGCCAGCAGCAGCCCAGCCAGCGCCGGCCCGGCCACCATGCCGATCGTTCCGCGCACCGACGACAGCGCTGCGACGGCCGCGAACTCTTCGGGCCGCGCGAGCTTCTGTGTCAACGCTTCCAGCGCCGGGCGGTGGAAACCGCTGGCACCCTGCAGCACGGCCACGAGCGCGTAGATCGCCAGCACGCTGGGCGCTGCGGTCAATGCGTTGGCCAGCAGGCCCGCCAGGCACAGGGCCATCAGCGCCTCCGACGCGATCAGCAGGCGCTTGCGGTCCACGCGGTCCGCCACCGCGCCGCCCAGAAGCCCGCAGGCGACAACCGGCACGAGTTGCACGAGGCCCAGCAGGCCGACCTGGGCGTTGGAATGCGTCAGCTCGTACAGCTGCCAGGGCACGGCCACATAGCTGACCATGGTGCCCAGACCCGAGATGAACTGGCTGGCGAAAAGATGGCGGAAGGCGGTGTTGCGGCGCAGGGGCCCGATGTCAAGAAGCATGCAGAGTTGTCAAATGAGGCCAGATGTCGAGGCGAGCAGGAGCGGGCTGTGAAGTCACACTGCAGGCAGGCCGTGGTGTCACGGGCGATTCGGTCGGCTGTGCGCTGATCTGCGGTGTGGCGGGCTGCCGTCGGCCGTGGCAGCATTGCAGCACATGGACTCATTCTCCACTCAACCCTATGCACTCCAGATCTCACGGCAAAGTTCTCTTCAAGTTGCTCGGTGCATTCGCAGCACTTGTCTTCATCGGCTATGGGTTGAAGGATYGCTCGGAAGTCACGAGCATTCAGAAGCGCGGGAAGACCGCAACGGTTGAGCCGATTGGAAAGTACACCGAGTTCAAGCAGAGCGGCTCCTCCACGTACACAGCCGAGTTTCATTTCAAGACGGAAGATGGTCGCGACGTCACGCAGAAGCATTCCTTTCCAGAGGAGGTGCTCGCTGACTTCAAGGCCGGGAAGCCCGTGCAGATCGTCTACCTCGCAAATGATCCGAGCACTTTCGTGTTTGCCAGCGAAAAGCCGGGATGGACTCTCGTCGTCGT
>NZ_JBFUFP010001188.1:0-1569 GCF_056403375.1 Rhizobacter sp. P2_H2 | reverse complement strand
GCATTCTTTCCGCCCAGCTGCGCGATTTCGGCGTCGGCACGGTCGCGCAATGCGGCCGCATCGAAGACGCCCGCAAGCAGCTGGAGGTGCGCCCGTTCGACGTGGTGCTGTGCGAGCACAGCTTCAGCGCCACCGGCTACTCCGGGCAGAACCTGCTCGACGACCTGCGGCGCAACCAGCTGCTGCCGCTGTCCACCGTCTTCATCATCGTCACCAGCGAAGCCTCGTACACGCTGGTGGCCGACGCCGCCGAGTCGGCGCTCGACAGCTACCTGCTGAAACCCCACACCGCGACCGCGCTCGGCGAGCGGCTGATGCAGGCGCGCCGGCGCAAGAAATCGCTGGGCGAGATCTTCCTCGCGATCGAGGAAGGCGATTTCGAGCGCGGCGCCGCGCTGTGCGCCGCCCGCTTCGAGCAGCGCGGCCCGTACTGGCTGTACGCGGCGCGCATCGGTTCGGAGCTGCTGCTGCGCGTGGGCAAGCACGACGCGGCGCGCCAGATGTTCGAGGCGGTGCAGAAGACCGGCGCGATCCCGTGGGCGCGCCTGGGCATTGCGCGCAGCCAGCTCGACGCCGGCCAGCCGGGCCCGGCGCTGCGCACGCTGGAAAGCCTGATCGGCGACCACCCGAGCTTCGTCGATGCGTACGACGTGATGGGGCGGGTGCAGGTCGAGCAGGGCGACCTGCAGAGCGCGCTCGACACCTACAAGCGCGCCACCGCGCTGACGCCCGGCTCGATCACCCGGCTGCAGAAGCACGGGATGCTCGCCTTCTACATGGGCGACCGCGACGAGGCGGGCCGCATGCTGGAGCGCGCCGCGTCGGTGGGCATCAGCTCGAAGATGTTCGACTACCAGACGCTGGTGCTGCTGGCCTTCACGCGCTTCCACCAGCGCGATTCGAAGGGCCTGCAGCGCTGCCTCGACAACCTCCAGCACGCGCTGGAGAAGGTGCCGCAGAGCCGCCGCCTGCAGCGCTTCACCGCGGTGGTCAACGTGTTCAACCTGATGCTGCAGAAACAGCTCGGCGCGGCGATCGCCGCGGTGCGCGAGATCACGCGCGAGCTGCGCGAACCGGGCTTCGACATGGAAGCGGCGTGCAACGTGCTGAGCATGCTGTCGCAGCTGACCGCCGCCGAGCTGAACCTGGACGGCGCCGACGACTGGGTCGACGCGCTGGCGCTGCGCTTCGCGAGCGCGAAGGGGCTGGCCGAACTGCTGGCGCGCACCGCCTCCAGCCACCCGCCGCACGCGCAGCGCGTGCGCGACGCGCAGCAGCGCATCAACGAGATGGCCGAGCAGGCGGTGTCGCACACGCTGTCGGGCGACCACCGCGGCGCCGTGCAGCTGCTGCTGGCGCATGGCGAGCGCACGCTGAACGGCAAGCTGATCGAGATGGCGCGCATGACCCTGCAACGCCACCACGAGAAGATCGCCGATGGCGGGCCGCTGCAGGAGCGCGTCGAGGCATTGCGCAGCCGCTACGGCGGCAGCGTCGTCGCGGCGCTCGGCCAGGCCGCGGGCCGCCAGGCCGGCGCGCTGACGCTGCGCGAGCGCGGGGCACCCGCCG
>NZ_JBFUFP010001187.1:0-1571 GCF_056403375.1 Rhizobacter sp. P2_H2 | reverse complement strand
ACTCTCTTTACTGCCCTTGATGACGCCATGTTGGAGCCCGATCACCACAGATGGAATGCGAAGGTGGGTGATCAAATATTGAAAAGTTCTGTGAGCGTCTGGGAAGTGCTTGCGAATGAGTGGTGCAGATCTTGTCTCGACCCTGATATTAGAAAGTCTTTGACTCTAGCGATTGGAGCCGAGGCCGACGGCGGAAAGTAGATTACCTGGAACAAGTGCCGTTTACATCGCTCGGCGCGTAAGCATGCTACTGATACAGCAGCGCCGCCATCAGCCTCGTGGGCAGCGCGGAGCGTCCCGTCGTCAACACGAACTGCGAGCCCCACTCGTCGGCGAACGACTGCCAGTTGATCAGCCCAGTCAGCCGCACAAGTCGTGCCGCTGATTGATCAGGTTGCCCAGCGCCGCTCGGAACAGGTCGTGATTGCTGCGCTCTTGTCTCGCCTTTAGCCAATTCAAACCTCATCTCTCTTTGCAAGGATTCGATATTCATTCGACCTGAATCTTGCAATTCAATCCACTGTCTGCCGTGCTACAGCCCAGTGCTCTTGGGGCTTGGCGCGTTGTTCGGGGCGGACTAAAGATTAAGTTCCAACCGCGCCGTCTCAATACAGCGAAGATCAATGCCATCGTCCTTCAACTGCTTACACACGACGCCGCGGCCCTTTCGAAAATAGTCGCATTTATTCGGCATTGCCTTCTGCGCCGGGTCATAAAAATCAATGTCMTCAGCCACAAGACATGGCCTATTGCGATGGCAAATTACAACGAGTCCGTGCGCGGTTTTTATATACCAGATATCTTTTCCACTTGGAAATCCGATCTTCCTATATCGCTTTGCAAGTTGAGGATCTATTGACGGATCCACTTCATACAACTTTCCTTCTGCGAAGGCGTGCGCGAGCCATGTAGAAAACCATTCAGGAGCGAACTTAATCAAATCTCGCCACTCCGATTGAATGTGCCCCCCCGAATCCAAAAACGCGACCACTTCCACTCCGAGGCCGTTAAACAGCGGCGACGGTGAGGCAGTACGTTCCACATTCTCTTCGCCGAGAATTTCTTCTCGTGCAAACGCCAAAAATACATTCGCATCAATGACAAGTGATCGCATGCTGCCCTCCTAGAGTTCGAGGCCCAACTGCTCAAACCGGATCTTTGCGAGCCGCTTTGACTCTTCCAGCTTCTCCGGAAAAAATCCTTTTGGCCAAGGCCTCTTGAACTGCCCTTTCTTGTCGATATCAATTATTGTTATTTCATCATCATGCGCGGCTTCGCCGTCTGATTGATTATTACAGACATAGAATAATCTTATATCTCCCTCATTAATTAACCCACTTGCCACGTGTTGCTGAAGTCGCAATATAAGGTGCTCGCTATGGGTCTCCACCAAGACTTGTGTAGTTTGCTCATAGAGCTCCAGCAAATAGTCACCAAGTTCCGCCTGCGCTTTCGGATGCAGATGAAGCTCTGGCTGCTCGACAAAATATGTGGAATCCGGCCCGAGCGCGTAGCCCCCAGCGAGAAATGGCAATACTTGACTATGCCCGAAACCAACGTCCGCGATATTC
>NZ_JBFUFP010001186.1:0-1573 GCF_056403375.1 Rhizobacter sp. P2_H2 | reverse complement strand
GGTCTGCAGCGCGCCGAGGATGTCCAGCGCCTGCGCATGGAAGGTCTCGCCGGCCGGCGTGAGGCGGGTCGGGTACGACGAGCGGTCGACCAGGTCCAGCCCGGCCCAGGCCTCCAGCGCCTGGATGCGGCGCGAGAACGCCGGCTGCGTCACATGCCGCATCTGCGCCGAACGCGAAAAGCTCCGCGTCTCGGCGAGGCTGACGAAATCTTCAAGCCACTTGGTTTCCACGGCAAGAGTTTAGGGCCCGCGGTTCAGGGCTTCTTCAGCGCTTGCTCAGCGTGATGTCCAGTTCGTGCACCAGGTCGTTCACCAGCTGGGTCGACGCCTGGCGTGAATCGGCCGTCGGCCCGGCGGTCTGCGCGACGATGTCGGCGGTCCAGGCGCCGCCCGCCTTGGCGCTGGCGCCGGCCACGCGGAACACCACGCGGCTGGCCAGCGTGTTGCAGTCCTGCCCGCCATTCACCGGCGTCAGCGTGACGAACTGCTGGCTCGCCGGCGTCACGCCGTTGTTCAGCATCATCGGGCCCAGGTCGCTCATCAGCCGCTCGCGCAGCGCGCCCATCACCGCGGCCACGTGCTCGCTGCCGGCGGCCGAGCAGGTGTCGAAGGCAAAGCTCTCGTTGTCGATCCAGACGACCTTGGCGTCGGGCAGGCGCAAGGTGGCATGGGCCACCGCATCAGGCGCCGCCTTGGCAGGCGTCGAGATCGCGCCGGCGACCGCCAGCAAGGAAAACAGAACCGCACGGGAAAAAGTCTTGTGAGCAGTCATCGCATCCGTCCTCTGTGGGTGAATCGGTGAACGCGACTCTAGAAGTGCAACAAGATGTGTGCTCGTCAGCTCCGTAACGATTGTTCACAATTGACTGAGAGTTCACGCTCGTTTTTCACGAACCGGGTCGGATTCTTCGGAGCCTTCCTACATGACGGCGGACAGCTCGTCGGATGCGGCGCTCTGCTGCAGCCGCCACATGTCGGCGTAACGGCCGTCGAGTGCCAACAATTGCGCATGCGTGCCGCGTTCGACGATGCGGCCCTGCTCCATCACCAGGATCTGGTGCGCATCGACGACGGTGGACAGCCGGTGCGCGATGACGAGCGCCGTCTTGTTGCGCGCGACGCCCTGCAGCTCGGCCTGGATCGCGCGCTCGTTGGCCGAGTCGAGCGCCGAGGTGGCCTCGTCGAAGATCATGATCGGCGGGTCCTTCAGCAGCGTGCGCGCGATCGCGACGCGCTGCTTCTCGCCGCCGCTCAGCTTCAGCCCGCGCTCGCCGACCGTCGTCTCGTAGCCCTTGGGCGTCGAGACGATGAAATCGTGGATGCGGGCCGCCTTCGCCGCCGCCTCGACCTCGGCGGCACCGGTGCCGGGCCGGCCGTAGGCGATGTTGTAGGCGACGCTGTCGTTGAACAGCACCGTGTCCTGCGGGACGATGCCGATGTTCTGGCGCACGCTGCCCTGTGTGACGGAGCGCAGGTCCTGGCCGTCGATCGTGATCACGCCGGCCTGCACGTCGTAGAAGCGGTACAGCAGCCGCGCGAGCGTGCTCTTGCCCGAGCCCGACGGGCCCACCAC
>NZ_JBFUFP010001185.1:0-1574 GCF_056403375.1 Rhizobacter sp. P2_H2 | reverse complement strand
GCGGCGAGCAGATCGACGTGCTGACCGTCAGCAGCCCGAGCGCCGCACTCGGCGAGGAAGTGACCGTGCACCTGACCATCCTGGACCGCGACGACCTGCGCGGTGCGCTGAAACCCGACAGCCGCGGCCGCAGCGAACGCGGCGATCTGGCCGGATTGCGTCGGCTGCTGGCATCGGACGAGGGGGCCGCATGAACCGTCGCCATGCATTGACGATCGGCGTCGCCGGCATCGCACTGGCCGCCGGTGCCGGTTTCGGCTGGTGGCGCGAACGCAGCAACGCCCTGCCCGAAGCCGAACGGGCGCTGTGGGATTTGCAGTTCGACCGGCCCGAAGGCGGCTCGCTGCCGCTGGCCGGACTGCGCGGCCAGCCGCTGCTGCTGAACTTCTGGGCCACCTGGTGCGCGCCTTGCGTCAAGGAGATGCCGCTGCTCGACGCCTTCCAGCGCAGCCACCAGCCGGCCGGCTGGCGCGTGGTCGGCCTGGCGGTCGACAGCCCGACCCCGGTCCGGGAGTTCCTGAAGAAGGTGCCGGTGAGCTTCCCGGTCGGCCTGGCCGGTCTGACCGGCGTCGACCTGGCCCGCTCGCTCGGCAACGAGCGCGGCGGGCTGCCGTTCAGTGCCGTCTTCGGCCGCGATGGGCGCATCATCGCGCGCAAACTGGGCAGCATCGGCGAGCAGGACCTGGCCGCCTGGGTGCAACAGCTCGGCTGAGGGGCCGCCGGGTTCCATTCGGCCGAGATTTTTCTATATTGCAGTCTTCGGCCCCTAAAGCGCGTAAAGTTCAGCCTTCGCAAAATTCCGGGCCGCCCACTCCAGGCACCCGATCCGCGTTTCATGCACATCCTGGTCCTGCACGGCCCGAACCTGAACCTGCTCGGCACACGCGAGCCGGAGGTCTATGGCGCGACGACTTTGGCGCAGATCGATGCCGATCTCGCAGAGATCGCGTCGCAGGCCGGTTCGACGCTGGTGAGCTTCCAGAGCAACCATGAAGGCGCGCTGATCGACCGCGTGCACGCCGCGCGGCTCGACGGCACGCAGTTCATCCTGATCAACCCGGGCGCGCTCACGCACACCAGCGTCGCGTTGCGCGATGCGCTGGCCGGCGTCGCGATCCCGTTCATCGAAGTGCACCTGTCGAACGTGCACCGGCGCGAAGCCTTCCGCCACCATTCCTATTTCTCGGACCTGGCCGACGGCGTGATCGTCGGCCTGGGCGCAGACGGCTATGCCTGCGCCCTGCGCCACGTGCTGCAGCGTGACGCGAAGCGCCCTCCCCAGCGGACGGCCTGACCCCACGGCGCCAACGGTCCGATCGACCGCGGGCGCCCGACAACAACGACGACAGAAGTTGGAGAACCCATGGACCTGCGCAAACTGAAGACCCTGATCGATCTCGTGTCCGAATCGAACATCTCTGAACTGGAGATCACCGAGGCGGACGGCAAGGTCCGGATCGTCAAGGCCGACCCGACCCTCGTCGCGGCAGGCCCGGTGGCCTACGCCGCCCCGGTGCTGGCCCCGGCCGCTGCCGCTGCGCCCGCCGCGCCGGTGGCC
Source organism: Rhizobacter sp. P2_H2 (assembly GCF_056403375.1). NCBI lineage: Bacteria > Pseudomonadati > Pseudomonadota > Betaproteobacteria > Burkholderiales > Sphaerotilaceae > Rhizobacter > Rhizobacter sp. P2_H2. The sequence goes on along the minus strand of NZ_JBFUFP010001185.1, from coordinate 16 downwards.
GCCGCCCCTGTCGAGG
>NZ_JBFUFP010001184.1:0-1576 GCF_056403375.1 Rhizobacter sp. P2_H2 | reverse complement strand
GCTCGTCCACAACGGCACGCGGTGACGGCGCGCGAGCGTCAATGCGCAGCCGACGTGGTCGCCGTGCTCGTGGGTCACGAACACCGCATCGATGTCGTCGACGGCGAGGCCGGTGCRCGACAGCCGCAGCGTCAGTTCGCGCAGCGAGAAGCCGCAGTCGATCAGCAGCCGCGTGACGGTGCTTCCGCTGCCGGCCTCGACCAGCGTCGCGTTGCCGGTGCTGCCGCTGCCGAGGCTGCAGAAGCGCAGCATGCGGATCGCTCCCCGGCGCTTACTTCAGCTCGTCCACCAGCAGGCCGACGATGCGCTTGCCGGCGTCGCCGTTCTCCGGCTCGCCCTTGCTGTCGAGCACCGACACCAGGCTCACGTCGCCCTGGCCGACCACGCGCACGCGGTACTTCACCGGTGCGAAGTTGCCCTTCTCGCCGGTGCCGAACAGGCGGCTGAAGAAGCCGGGCTCTTCCTTGCCGGCCATCGCCGGGTCGACATAGCGGACGAAGTAGACGCCCTGCGTGCGGTCGCGGTCTTCGACGGTGAAGCCGCTGCGGTCGAGTGCGAGGCCGACGCGGCGCCAGGCGCGGTCGAACGCATCGTCGACCTGCAGCGACGCTGCCGCCTGGCCTTCGATGGCGCGGGCATGCGGCGTGGCGGCGGCGGGCGCCGATGCGGCCTGCTGCGACGCGAGCTTGGCCTGCTCGTCCTTCGCGCCGAGCTTCACGAGCAGGCGCGTCAGCATCTCGCCTTCGAGTTCGGGCTCGCTCGGGCGCGGTTCCCAGCTCGTCGATTCCTTCTGCTGGCCGACGTAGACCTCACGCAGCCCGCGGTGGGCGATGTGGATCTCGGTGCCGTTGGCGCCGCGCTCGACGCGGGTGCGGTACTTGTCGCGTTCGCCGGTGGAGTACAGGCCGTCGATCACGCGGCCCAGCGTGCGGCGGATCAGGTCGTCCGGCAGCCGGGCGCGGTTCTYGGCCCACTCGGTCTCCATCACGCCGGCTTCGGGCTGGTCGACCGAGATCGTCAGGCCGCGCTCCTTCCAGAAGGCCTGCAGCTGCGGCCACACCTGCTCCGGCGTCTGCGTGGTGACGACCCAGCGCTGGTCGCCCTGGCGTTCCAGGCGGGCCTGGCCGAGGGTGTTCGGCGCCACGGTCTGCGTCGCCGGGCCGGCCGCGGGGGCCGCGCTGCCGGCGGCCTGCGGATTCTGGAACGTGGTGGCGCTGATGGTGCCGCCGCTCTGCACGTTGTAGCGCGAGTCGTTCTGCAGCTGCGTCAGGTCGGGCGGCACTTCGAGCGGCGTGGCCTTGACGGTCGCGCTCTTGTAGTCGACCTTCTCACCGGTCACGGCCGTCTCGATCGACGAGCATCCGGCTGCGGCGAGGCCCAGCGAGAGGGCGGCAGCGAGTGCCTTGGCGAGAGGGTTCAGGGGGAAACGGGTCACGTTGTACATCTCCGAGGACAGTGCCACAGCGGCGCCGGCCGAGCCGGTGAGGGGGAATGAAGAAGGTGGAGCGGAAGCAATCGCGTCAGCGCAGGTCGGAATGAAGAAGGTGGAGCGGAAGCAATCGCGTCAGCGCAGGTC
>NZ_JBFUFP010001183.1:0-1577 GCF_056403375.1 Rhizobacter sp. P2_H2 | reverse complement strand
GAGCAGCACCGACCAGCCCATTGCCGCGAGGGTCAGGAAGAAGGTCGGGCCGAAGCGCTCGGCGATCTCGGTGGACACCGGCCGCTTGCTGCGGATCGACAGCCCGAAGTCGCCCTGCAGCGCATGGCTGAAGAAGCGCACGAACTGCTGCGGCAGCGGCAGGTCGAGACCGAGGTCGCGGCGCACCAGCTCGACCGTCTCGGGGCCGGCATCGACGCCCGCCGCCAGCCGCGCCGGATCGCCCGGCAGCAGGTGCACGAAGGCGAACACCAGCACCGCGACGATCAGCAGCGTCGGCAGCAGCCCCAGCAGGCGCTTGATGAGGTAGACGACCATTCAATCACTTCAATTCGACATCGTCGAAGTTGAAGCTGCCGTCAGGAATGACGTAGAACCCCGCCAGGTTGCGCGCCCGCACCGACACCAGCCGCTCCGTCACCAGGAAGGCCCAGGGCGCGTCCTTCCAGATCTGCTTCTGCGCCTCGGTGTAGAGCTTCGCCTTCTCGGCCTTGTCGGTGGTCACCAGCGATTTCGCGATCGCGCCGTCGACCACCTCGTTCTTGTAGTACGCGGTGTTGAACAGCTTCGGCGGGAACGACTCCGAGGCCAGCAGCGGGCGCATCGCCCAGTCGGCCTCGCCGGTCGACGACGACCAGCCGACGTAATACATGCGCACCGGCGCGGTCGCCGGGTCCTGCGCGCTCTCGACGCGCTCGACGCGCTGGCCGGCTTCGAGCGCCTGCACCTGCAGCTTGATCCCCACCTGCGCCAGCTGCTGCTGCACGAACTGGATCACCTTCTGCGCCGTCGTGTGGTTGTAGGCCGACCACAGCGTCGTCTCGAAGCCGTTCGGGTAGCCGGCCTCCTTCAGCAGCTCGCGCGCCTTGGCCGGGTTGTACGGCCAGGGCCCCAGCTTGGCGGCGTACTCCACGCCCTGCGGCAGCACACCTTCGGCGGGGATCGCGTAGCCGGAGAAGGCCACCTTGATCAGCGCATCCTTGTTGATCGCGTAGTTGATCGCCTCGCGCACCTTCGGGTTGTCGAACGGCTTCTGCTGCACGTTCATCGACAGGTAGCGCTGGATGATCGACGGCGAGGCGGTCACCTCCAGGCTCGGCTTCTTCGACAGCGTCTCGACCGCCTCCGGCGGCACCGGGAACGCGAAGTGCGCCTCGTTGGTCTGCATCACCGCGGCACGCGTGTTGTTGTCGACCACCGGCCGCCAGGTGATGCTGTCGACCTTCGGGTAGCCCTTCTTCCAGTAGCCGTCGAACTTCTCGACCTTCAGGTAGTCGGTGGCCTTCCACTCGACGAACTTGAACGGGCCGGTGCCCACCGGGTTCTGCGCGATGCCCTTGCTGCCGTACTTCGCGAGCGCCGCCGGCGAGATGATCACGCCCGACGGGTGCGCCAGCGTGTTGATGAACGGCGAGAACGGCTCCTTCAGCGTGAAGCGCACCGTGGTCGCGTCGAGCGCCTCGGTCTTCGCGATGTTCTTGTAGAGGTTGTAGCGCTTGAGCTTGTTGTCGGGGTTCGTCACGCGGTCGAACGTGGCCTTCACCGCCTCGGCGTTGAAC
>NZ_JBFUFP010001182.1:0-1580 GCF_056403375.1 Rhizobacter sp. P2_H2 | reverse complement strand
CACCAACCTCGTCATCACCGGCCAAGTGCTGGACAATCTGTCCGGTGTGGCCGGCGCGCAAATCCGCGTTGACGGCGGCACAGCGCAAGACCTGGCCCTTGATGCGCAAGGCAGGTTCCGCTTCACCACCACGTTTGCCACTGACGGCTCGGCCGATGGTTCGCACAGCGTGGCCCTCAGCGCAAGCGACGCCGCCGGCAACCAGTCCGCAGCGCTGACGCGCGCCTTCACGCTGGTGACCCTGGCCCCCCAGGTCAGCCTCACAAGCCTGGCCGAAGGCGACGGCTTGCAAGCCAGCAGCCGCTTGGCCGGCAACGCCAGCGTGCACGGCGGCGTGCTCGCGCAGCTTTCTTACCAGTTCGATGGCGGCATCATCCGCCAGCTGCCTTTTGACGAAAGCGGCAGCTTTGACAGCGCGCTGGACTTCAGCACATTGACAATCGGCAGCCACACGCTCAGCGTCACCGCGCGCGACAGCGCCGGCAACGCGGGCTCGACCACGCTGCATGTCAATGTGGCTGCGCTGCCGCTCTTCATGCTCAGCGGCTTTTCGCCCACCGATGGCAGCGTCAATGTGGGCGTGACGCAGCGGCCCTTCATCCAGTTCTCGCGCGCCGTCAACCCCGCCACCTTGACGGCCGACAGCCTGTTTGCCACCGCGCCGGATGGCAGCAAGCTGGCCAGCACGCTCGTGCCCGCCGTTGATGGCAGCTTTGTCTGGATGTTCTTTGCAAGCCCGCTGCCCGGCGGCTCGCGCATCACCGTGCACCTGGACGGCGGGCTGATACGCGCCGCCGCCGATGGCGCCTTGCTGGACTCCGACAACAATGGTGAGGCCGGCGGCGTGCAACGCGTCAGCTTCACTACCGTGAGCCGCAGCGGCGTGGCCGGCACGCGCATCATCGGCAAAGTGCTGGACCCGGGCCCCGACTTGAAGCCGATGAGCTTTGACGACATCCGCCGCGGGCCCGACGGCGTGATCCACACCGCGGACGATGTGTTCTTGCTCCCGATCGCCCATGCGATGGTGTTCATCCTCGGCCAGGAAGATCGCGTGATCTTCACCGACGCCAACGGCGAGTTCGAGTTCAACGAGGTACCGGCAGGCGACCTGAAGCTGGTGGTCGATGGGCGCACCGCGGCGAATGCACCGGCCGGCGTGTTCTTCCCCGAAATGGTGATGGATGCCGCGATCCAGGCCGGTATCACCAACACCATGATGGGCAGCATGGGCGCGGTCGAGGAACGCCTTGCCAACACCACTCGGCGCGAGATCTATCTGCCGCGCGTGCCACTGAGCGTGCTGCAAGAAGTCAGCGACACCGAGCCGACCGTGATACGGGTTGACGACCCGCGCGCCGCGCCGCAGCTCACCGACCAGCAGCGCCAGGCGCTCACGCTGAAGATCAATCCGGGGCGCGGCATTGGCTTCGATGGCAAGCCGGTCAGCAACACGAAGCTAGGCGTGTCCACCGTGCCGCCGGAGCTCGTCAAAGACATGTTGCCCGAAGGCGTGTTGCAGCACACCTTCGACATCACCATCCAGGCGCCCGGCGTGGCCACCTTCACCGAGCCGGTGG
>NZ_JBFUFP010001181.1:0-1583 GCF_056403375.1 Rhizobacter sp. P2_H2 | reverse complement strand
CTGCCGGCCTGCAGCGCCGCGCTGTCGGCGAGCAGCGCCTGCGCATCGCCGTCCGCCGCCTCGCACGCGACGAGCTCCGGCCGGCCCTCGGTCAGCGTGCCGGTCTTGTCGAACGCGACGATGTCGACCTGGCGCGCGCGTTCCAGCGCCTCGGCGTCCTTGATCAGGATGCCGCGCCGCGCCGCGACGCCGGTGCCGGCCATCAGCGCCGCCGGCGTCGCGAGGCCGAGCGCACACGGGCACGCGATCACCAGCACCGCCACTGCATTCAGCACCGCCTGCTCCCAGCCACCGGTCGCCATGCCCCAGCCGAGCAGCGTGACCAAGGCCAGCGCCAGCACGACCGGCACGAACACCGCGCTGACGCGGTCGACCAGCTGCTGGATCGGCGCCTTCTTCGCCTGCGCGGATTCGACCAGGTGGACGATGCGCGACAGCGCCGATGCGGCGCCGAGCGTCGTCGCACGCACCAGCAGCAGCCCTTCGCCGTTGACCGCCCCGCCGATCACGCGCGCGCCCGGCTGGCGCAGCACCGGCAGGCCTTCGCCGGTGATCAGCGATTCATCGACGTGGCTCTCGCCTTCGAGCACCTCGCCATCGACCGGCAGGCGCTCGCCGGCCCGCACCACGACGAGGTCGCCGACCTGCAGCTGCGCGATCGGCAGGTCGCGCTCGACGCCGTCGCGGCGCACGCGCGCCGTCTGCGGGCGCAATGCGTTCAGCGCCTGGATCGCATCGGTGGCCTGGCGCTTCGCGCGCTGCTCCAGCCACTTGCCGAGCAGCACCAGCGTGATCACCACCGCCGACGCCTCGAAATACAGGTGGCCGTGGCCGCCCTGCGCCCCATGCGCCAGCAGCTGCTGCACGCTGAGCCCGAAGGCGGCCGAGGTGCCGAGCGCGACCAGCAGGTCCATGTTGCCGGCGCGCGCGCGCAGCGCCTTCCAGCCGGCGCGGTAGAAGCGGGCGCCGAGCACGAACTGCACCGGTGCAGCGAGCAGCAACTGCAGCCAGCCCGGCAGCATCGCCTCGATGCCAGCGAGCGACAGCAACATCGGCAGCACCAGCGGCAGCGACAGCGCGGCCGCCACGATCACCGGCCAGGCTGGCGCTGCGGTAGTGGGCGCCTCGTCGTCCTCGTGCACATGCGCCGCGTAGCCCGCCTTCTCGACCGCCGCGAGCAGCGCCGCGGCATCGCCGCCGCGGGTCTGCACCTCGGCGCGCTCGGTCGCGAGGTTGACGGTCGCCGACACCACGCCGGGCACGCGCTGCAAGGCTTTCTCGACGCGCGCGACGCACGACGCGCAGGTCATGCCGCCGATGCTGAGGGACAGGGAGTTCGTGTTCATGACGCGACTGTCGACCTTACCATCATGGCAAGGTCAAGGCCTTGTGCGTCGTGGGGCTTCGCGCCGAGGCTTGACCTTGCCATCGTGGCAAGCTTCACAGTGCGTCACTGTCGACCAATGTCATTGGAGAGAGAGATGATCGAGTTTCAAGTGGACGGGATGAGCTGCGGCCACTGCGTCAAGGCGGTGACACAGGCGCTGAAAGAGGCGGATCCGCACGCGCTGGTGGTGGTGAAC
>NZ_JBFUFP010001180.1:0-1583 GCF_056403375.1 Rhizobacter sp. P2_H2 | reverse complement strand
CACGCTGCTGTTCACCGTGAGCTCGGTGCTGCTCGAGACCCTGCTGGGCCTGGGCATCGCGCTGCTGCTGAACCACCCGTCGCGGCTGCGCACGCTGCTGCGCGCCGCGGTGCTGGTGCCGTGGGCGATCCCGACCGTGGTGTCGGCCAAGATGTGGACCTGGATGCTGCACGACCAGTTCGGCGTCATCAATACCGCGCTGGTGGCCGCGCGGCTGATCGACGAGCCGCTCGCGTGGACGGCCGACCCGTCACTTTCGTTCATCACGATCGTGATGGTCGACGTCTGGAAGACCACCCCCTTCATGGCGCTGCTGACGCTGGCCGCGCTGCAGATGGTGCCGCGCGACTGCCACGAGGCGGCGCAGATCGACGGCGCATCGCCATGGACGATCTTCACGCACATCACGCTGCCGCTGATCCTGCCGGCGATGCTGGTGGCGACGGTATTCCGCGGGCTCGATGCGCTGCGCGTGTTCGACGTGATCTACGTGATGACCTCCAACAGCCGCGCGACGCGCAGCATGTCGGTCTACGTGCGCGAGCAGTTGATCGATTTCCAGAAGATCGGCCCGGGCTCGGCAGCGGCCACGCTGCTGTTCGCGACCATCGCGGTCATCACGATCGCGTGGCTGCTGGCGACTCGCTCTCGCATGCGGGAACTCGACTGATGCGCTCGCGGCAACCGCCCCTCGCCACCGCGCTGCGCCGCGGCGCCTCGCTGGGGGTGATCTTCGTCTCGCTGTTCCCGTTCGCGTACGCGATCGCCACCTCGTTCAAGCAAGGCAGCGACCTGTTCAGCGCGCAGTTCTGGCCGAGCCGCGCCGTGATCGGCAACTACGTGGCGCTGTTCCGCGACCAGCCGTTCGGCACCAACCTGCTGAACTCGACGCTGGTGGCCGGCGTCGTCGTCGCGCTGTCGCTGGTGCTCGCGCTGCTGTCGGCCTGGGCGCTCGGGCGGGTGCGCTTTCGCGGCCGGCAGGCGCTGCTGCTGACCATCCTCGGCGTCTCGATGTTTCCGCATGTCGCGGTGCTGGCGGGGCTGTTCGAGCTGGTCAGCGCGCTCGGCCTGTACGACAGCCTGGCGGCGCTGATGCTGTCGGACCTGCTGTTCACGCTGCCCTTCACCGTGTGGGTGCTGACCACCTTCATGCGCGACCTGCCGAAGGAAGTGGAAGAGGCCGCGCTGATGGACGGTGCCGGCGTGTTCACGATGATCTTCCGCATCTTCCTGCCGATGCTGTGGCCGGCGCTGGTGGCGACCGGGCTGCTGGCCTTCATCGGCGCGTGGAACGAGTTCCTGTTCGCGCTGAGCTTCACGCTGTCGGCGACCGAGCGCACGGTGCCGGTGGCGATCGCGCTGATCTCGGGCGCGAGCAGCTACGAGCTGCCGTGGGGCAACCTGATGGCGGCGTCGGTCATCGTCACGCTGCCGCTGATCGCAGGGGTGCTGGCCTTCCAGCGCTACATCGTGTCCGGTCTCACCGCCGGCGCCGTCAAGGGATGAACAACACCATGAACCAGAACATCGATTGGTGGCGCCATGCCGTCGTCTACGAGGTCTACCCGCGCAGCTTCCAGGAC
>NZ_JBFUFP010001179.1:0-1583 GCF_056403375.1 Rhizobacter sp. P2_H2 | reverse complement strand
GCGGCACGCCGATGTCGTGGTCTGCATCGGCGCCCGCCTCGACGAACGCTCCTGGCCGCGCAGCGAGCCCCTGCCGGGCACGCTGATCCATGTCGACATCGATCCGACCAGCATCAACAAGGTCTGGCCGTCTGCCACGCCGCTGGTCGGCGATGGAGGCGAGGTGCTGAAGGGGCTGGGCCAGCAGTGGCTGAAGAACCTGGACCTTCACGCCGCGACGGAAGGCGACGGGCCCACCCCGCGGCACGCGTGGTGGCAGGCGATCGAGGGCTGGCGGCGGGACGCCGCGCTTGCCGATGAAGTCAACGGGCCCCGCACGCGCACGCCGATCACCGACCAGGTGCTGCGGGCCCTGCGCGAGCCGCTGGCGGCGCTGGAGGCGGTCGTGACCGTCGACGACGGCCTGGCGCAGGCGGCTGGCGCACGCCACCTGCAGCACCTGCATCCGGGCCGCTGGCTGGTGTCGACCGGTGTCGGCATGCCGGGCTTCGCGTTGCCGGCCGCGATCGGCGTGCTGGCGGCGCACCCACGGCGGCCGGTCGTGTGCCTGAGCGATGCGAATGCGCTGCTGCCGACCCTGCACGAGCTGCAGTCGGTCTACGACCACGGCTGGCCGTTGAAGCTGATCGTGTTTCCGCCGCCGCTGGCCGATCCGCGGCGCAGCGCTGCGGCCTGCGCGGCGTCGCCCTCCGTGATGATCCAGCGGCCCGACATCGCGGCGGTCGCGCGCGCCTTCGGGTGGCGCATCCACCGGCTGAAGTCGGCCGCCGCGATCGATCGCGCGGTGGCCGACTGCCTCGCCAGCGACGAGCCCTACCTGCTGCAGGTCGACCTGTCGCTCGCCGACGCGCTGCGCGTCGAGCCGGTGGACGCTTCGGACACCGCGGATGCCTCGGAGGGCTCGAACAGCGAGCCTTCACTGCAGATCGGGTCGCGGGTGCGGCTCGCGCTGGCGCGCCAGCGCTGAAACGCAACCCAGGAGGACAGGAAAATCGAGTTGAGACAGCTTCGCTATTTCGTGCGCATCGTGGACCTGGGCAGCCTGTCCCGCGCGGCCGGCGTGCTGCACGTGGCGCAATCCGCACTGAGCCACCAGGTGGCCGCACTCGAAGACGAGTTCAAGAGCCTGCTGCTCAACCGCAGCTCGCGTGGGGTGTCGCCGACCGAATGCGGACAGCACCTGTACCGCTACGCGCAGGCCATCCTGAAGCATGCCGACGATGCGCACGATGCGGTCACCAGCTGCTCGACCGAGCCGACCGGGCACGTCGGCATCGGCATTCCGCTGTGCATGGTCGCGTCGCTCGGGCTGCCCATCTTCAACGAGGTCCGCACGCGCTATCCGGCGATCCGCCTGCAGATCTACGAGGAGCTGAGCGGCACGGTGCTCGAATGGGTCAAGAGCGGCCGGCTGATGCTCGGCATCGCGTTCGACGACGGCAACCTCGAAGGGCTCGACACGGTGCGCGTGATGGAGGAGCGGCTGTTCCTCGTCGTGAACCCGAAGTCGCGGCTGGCGCGCCGCAAGGTCATCACGCTGCGCGAGCTGCAGGGCATCGACCTGGTGCTGCCCGGGCTGGAGC
>NZ_JBFUFP010001178.1:0-1584 GCF_056403375.1 Rhizobacter sp. P2_H2 | reverse complement strand
GTCGCTGAGCGTGTTGCCGGCGCTGTCGAATACGAGGCTGCGCGCCGGGTTCGTGATGCTCGTCGTCCGGTTGCTCGTCGCCTCCACGCTGTACGCGCTCGGGCTGCCGTTCAGGCTCAGGCCCGTGCGATTGCCGTTCGCGTCGTACGTGATGCCCCAGCTCGCGGCGTTCGTCGTGATGCTGGTCAGCCGACTGTTCTCGTCGTAGCCCAACGCCTGGTCCAGCGCCGGCTGTGTCGTGCCGTCCGCGCTCAGGTGCGTGAAGCTCACGATGCGGCTCGCCTCGTCGTAGCGCACATCCCGCAGCGCATCGCCCAGCGGGTAGCGTGCAACTCACCTGAATGATCAGGCTCCAGCGTGCATGCGCTTTCTTCGGCGAGCCCAAACGATGAAGCAAATTGCGACGGGAAATGAAGAGATCGCCACGTATTGCCAGATGCCGATCAAGCCAGTTGAGGTGGCAAACCACCTTGAGCTTCCGGCGAAGACGGATAACAAGAAGTGCAGGCCTGACAACCATGCAACCGCTAGCAGCGGTATGTGGCGCAGCAGCAGGCAACAGATCACCAGCGCTGGAGCGTAGAGCAGCATCGAGAAGACAACTTGCTGCACGATCCCGACCGAAAAGAAGACACTCAATGGGAAGTCGATCTCCACAGACACCTCTCGATAGCTGAAGTGATTGACCAGAGCTCCAAGCAATGTGCCGAGCCATGCCCCAAAAAATGCCGAAGAACCAACCACAAGAGTTGCCGACAGCCAGTTCCTAGCCTGACTATTGCGCACAGACGCACCTCCGAATTGTTGGAGTTTGGCCTGGACGCAACCCCCAATTGTTGAGTTCCACACGACCCGTGATGTCGCTGGCGGACGCGACCTTGCCATTGCCGACATAGAGCCCCGTGTGCCCGGTATAGCCTTCCCCAGCGTGGCCAATCGCGATCACATCACCAGGCTCCATCGGCCCGGTGACCACCTGCCAGTTGTCGATCTGCGTGTTCGGATCAGCAATCTCTCCCGCAGTGGCCAATCGCCCCTTGACCAGCGGAGGATTCGATCCGCTCTCGGTCACGGCTGTGTTGACGAGTTTGTTGCATTTGAACTCAAGGAACCACCGCGGCCCGCCGCGCCAGCCCGGCTTGCCCCACCCCGGCTCTTGATCATGCGCAGCAGCCGCACTTGCGATTGCACCAGGGCTACACGGTCCGTGGAGTAAGCGAGGGATGACTTTTCTCTGATTAATTCCGACAGGGACTTGCCATCGACGAAATCCAGGAAACCCATTCCCGCCGCATCAATCAGGTTCAAAAATCGCGACAAAAGAAATCCAAATTCACCAGCATCTTGTTCCGAAATAAAAAGGCGGGTCGTCGGATCCGCCTCGCTTCGCCGCACACATATATGAGCCTCAAGATAAATATCACTTGACGACTGCCCTCGTTCGACTCGAGTCCTTGTTGCCTCGATCGACGAATCCACGTCAAGCGCAAAATCTAAACTCCGCCCATCGAAGACGAGCGTTGCCGTAAATTCATTCGACATCGCCAGCGCCATGGCCATTTCTTTGTCCCCGGAAAGTCGTTG
>NZ_JBFUFP010001177.1:0-1585 GCF_056403375.1 Rhizobacter sp. P2_H2 | reverse complement strand
CGAGTACAGCGGCCAGTCGTGCGACGGCCGCACCGTCGACGGCACCTGCTTCCAACGCACGCCGATGTCGGGCGGCGACGACGACCGCGACGGCAAGACCTACCGCTGGAACGCGTTCTCCGACTACCAGGCGGCGCAGATGCAGGAAGGCTTCCTCGACAAGGTGTTCCGCGACGACAGCTACGACGGCGGCTACAAGCGCTGGAACCGCGGCAGCGGCGCGTTCGAGAAGCTCTCGGCCAGCGACCGCGCCCGCATCGGCACCGACGTGCTGAAGACCGGGCAGCAGGTGCAGACGGTGATCGGCACGGTATCGCACTTCAACCTGTCGCCGACCGCGAGCGGCATGGTCGTGACGCCGGCCTGGACCGGCAACCTGCCGAAGCAGCTCGACCCGACGGTGCAGGCCGACCTGGACCTGACGCTCGGCAGCGCGCCCGGCGCCTGGGGCGGCTACTACTGCGTCTACAACGGCTGCGACTACACGCTGGTGGCGACCTATGCCGACGGCACGGTGCTGCGCAACCTGCTGTCGATGGGCTACCACGTGATGGACGGCGACGTGCGGCCGAGCGCGAAGGACGTGCTGAGCGGCGACAACTTCGGCACCTACGCCGTCAACCTGCCGACCGGCCACGGCGGGCTGGCGAAGCTGCAGCTGTTCAACACGCCGTTCGGCTCGAAGTGGCAGGCCAGGCTGACCGCGATCCGCGTGGCCGACCTCGGCGCGAGCGGCTACCCGCTGGTCAACGAATGGACACCGGCCGCGGGCTTCGGCGGCGGCCCGGGCGCGGCCGGCACGACGCAGTTCGACGCCGCGGCGTGCAAGGCGGGCGCCGTGGTCAAGCGACCGGCGCGCTGAGGAACACAGGTCGTCACACGGACGGGGGCACAGATCCGTGCAAACTGCGAACCTCGCCGTCTTCCAGGAGGTCTTGCGATGCACCGGTCCCTCTCATCCATCGCGCTGGTGCTGCTCGCATTCGGCGCCGCCCCGGCCACCGCCGACACCGTGAAGGTGCTGACCAGCGGCGCGTTCAAGCAGGTCGTCGTCGCGATGGTGCCGGCCTTCGAGGCGCGCACCGGCCACAAGGTCGAGGTCGCGAACGACACCGCCGGTGCACTCGCGAAGCGCGTGGCCGGCGGCGAGGCCTTCGACCTGCTGGTGCTGACGCCGGCGGCGCTGCAGCCGCTCGCCAGGGACGGCAAGGTACTGCCCGACAGCATCGCACCGCTCGCCAAGGTGGGGATCGGCGTCGCGGTGAAGGCCGGCGCGCCGAAGCCGGCGATCGGCACGGTCGAGGAGTTCAGGCACGCGCTGATCGACGTGCGCAAGATCGCCTACATCGATCCCGCGTCGGGCGGCACCAGCGGCATCTACCTCGACGGCCTGTTCGAGAAACTCGGCATCGCGCAGGTGGTGCGGCCGAAGGCGGTGCTGGTGGCCGGCGGGCTGTCGGCCGAGAAGCTGGTCAGCGGCGAGGCCGACCTGGCGATCCAGCAGGTCAGCGAGCTGCTGCCGGTGGCCGGCGTCGACCTGGTCGGGATGCTGCCGCCCGAGATCCAGAACTACACCACCTATGCC
>NZ_JBFUFP010001176.1:0-1591 GCF_056403375.1 Rhizobacter sp. P2_H2 | reverse complement strand
CGCCCGAGGCGGCCCGCGCCGGCGAGGCCGTGCTGTGGGGCATGTACGACGCCATCGCGTGCCCGACGCTGCTGCTGCGCGGGGCCGACTCCGACCTGCTGACCCGCGCCACCGCGCAGGCGATGACGCAGCGCGGCCCGCGCGCGCTGCTGCGCGAGTTCGACGGCGTCGGCCATGCGCCGATGCTGACCTCGCCCGAGCAGATCGCGGCCGTCCGGGAGTTCCTGCTGGCGTGAAGACCGGACTGCTCGACACCCACCAGGACGCGGCCCCGATCGTCCAGCTGGCCGCCGACACGCCCGGCGAGGCGGGCCGCGACGCCGAGGCTGCGCAGCTCGCGCGTGCGCGCGCCTTCGCCGAGCCGTTGCTCGATGGCCAGCTGCTCGACACCGGCGAAGACGCGCTGGTGCATGCCGACGGCGTCGCCGCGATCCTGCAGGGCATCGGCGCCGCGCCGTCGATGCGTGCCGCCGCCTACCTGGTCTACGCGAGCGACTACCTGAGCAAGCCGGAGGAGGTCGTCAGCAAGGCCTTCGGCGCGTCGTACGCGAGCCTGGTGCTGCACACCCGCAAGCTGGTGCAGATCCAGCGCGCCGCGCGCGAGGCGCGGGTGCATGCCGAGCAGCGCGCCGAGCAGACCGAGCGGGTGCGCAAGATGCTGCTCGCGTTCTCGCGCGACCTGCGCGTGGTGCTGCTGCGCCTGGCCTCGCGGCTGCAGACGCTGCGCCACTTCGCGAGCAGCAAGCAGCCGTGCCCGGCGGTGCTCGCGCGCGAGTCGCTGCAGGTGTTCGCGCCGCTCGCCAACCGGCTGGGCATCTGGCAGATCAAGTGGGAGATGGAGGACCTGTCGTTCCGCTTCATCGAGCCGGTGCAGTACAAGAACGTCGCCCGGCTGCTCGACGAGAAGCGCGTCGAGCGCGAGCAGGGCGTCGAGGCCTTCCGCTGCCGGCTCGGCGAGGCGCTGGCCGCGGCCGGGCTGCGCGCCGAGGTGCAGGGCCGGCCCAAGCACCTGTACAGCATCTGGAAGAAGATGCGCGGCAAGGGGCTGGATATCGACCGCGTGTTCGACGTGCGCGCGATGCGCGTGATCGTCGCCGACGTGCCCGACTGCTATGCGGTGCTGAGCCGGGTGCACGAGCTGTGGCCGCCGGTGCCGGGCGAGTTCGACGACTACATCGCGCGGCCGAAGGTGAACGGCTACCAGTCGCTGCACACCGTGGTGCAGGACGAGCAAGGGCGGGCGGTCGAGGTGCAGATCCGCACGCGGGCGATGCATGAGCATGCCGAGCACGGCGTTGCCGCGCACTGGGCCTACAAGGAGGCCGGCACCAAGGGCTATGCCGGCGTCAGCGCGAGCGGCGATTTCGACGCGCAGGTGGCCGAGGCACGCAAGGCGGTGCTGCGGCAACTGCTGGCGTGGGAGCGCGAGTTCATCGAGAGCGGCGACGAGGGCGGCGTCGAGCAGCGCAGCGAACGCGCGGCGCCCGGCGCGGCGTTCGACGACCGCATCTACGTCTTCACGCCCGATGCCGCGGTGATCGAGCTGCCGGCCGGCGCGACGCCGATCGACTTCGCGTACACCGTGCACACC
>NZ_JBFUFP010001175.1:0-1592 GCF_056403375.1 Rhizobacter sp. P2_H2 | reverse complement strand
GGGCGCGAGTACGGGCAGGGGTTCTGGCACCAGCAGTGGCTCGGGCTCAAGCGGGCGTTCGGGCGAATGAACTGAATCCGACTCCCGTTCGCCCTGAGCAGGACCGAGCTTGTCGAGGGCCCGTCAGTCGAAGGGTTGTGTCCGGCGCGCGCCGGGCTTCGACAGGCTCAGCCCGAACGGAGTTGCGCGAACAGCGCTTCGACAGGCTCAGCGCGAACGGGATTTGAAGCTCCGGTTATCCTGCCGCGCCATGGTCAAGCCTCTCTTCGATTCCTTCTGGCGCGCCGCCGCCTACTGCCTCCACCCGCGCGTCATCGTCCTGTCACTGCTGCCGCTGTTCCTGCTGGTCGGCCTCACGTTCGGGCTCGGCTACTTCTTCTGGGAAGCCGCGATCGACGGCGTGCGCGACCTGCTCAATGCGTGGGACCTGCTGCATGCCCTCTTCAACTGGCTCGAGAGCATCGGTGCCGGCAACCTGAAGTCGGTGCTGGGCCCGCTGGTGGTGATCTTCCTCGCGACGCCGGTGCTGGTGCTGCTGTCGCTGCTGGTGGTCGCGACGATGATGACGCCGGCCATGCTGAACCTGGTGGCGCAGCGCCGCTTCCCGCTGCTGGAGCGCCGCCGCGGCGGCACCTTCCTCGGCAGCGTCGTCGTGAGCCTCGGCTCGACGGCGATCGCGGTCGTCGCGCTGATCGCCTCGATCCCGCTGTGGTTCGTGCCGCTGATGGTGCTGGTCGTGCCGCCGCTGATCTGGGGCTGGCTGACCTACCGCGTGATGGTCTACGACGTGCTGTCCGAGCACGCCAGCAAGGACGAGCGGCGTGAGCTGATCCGCCGCCATCGCACCAGCTTCCTCGGCCTCGGCATCGCGACCGGCTACCTCGGCGCCGCGCCGTCGCTGGTGTGGGCCTCGGGCCTGATGTTCCTCGCGCTCGCGCCGATCCTGGTGCCGGTCGCGATCTGGATCTACACGCTGGTGTTCGCGTTCTCGTCGCTGTGGTTCGCGCACTTCGCGCTGGCCGCGCTGGCCGCGCTGCGCGCCGAGCAGCAGCTCGCCGCTGCGGTGGTGGCGCCGCCGGCCGATCCGACACCGCTTCCGCTGCCCCCTGCGTAATCCACCCACAAGGCTTTCCGCATGAACTTCGGCCTGATCATCATCGGCGACGAGATCCTGTCCGGCAAACGCGAGGACAAGCACCTGCCCAAGGTGATCGCGCTGCTCGGCGAACGCGGCATCCCGCTCTCGTGGGCGCGCTACGTCGGCGACGACCCCGCACGCATCACCGCCCACCTGCGCGAAGCCTTCGCGAGCGGCGACGTGGTGTTCTCGTGCGGCGGCATCGGCGCCACGCCCGACGACCACACGCGCCAGTGCGCCGCCAATGCGCTCGGCGTGCCGCTGGCGCTTCATCCGCAGGCGCGCGAGCTGATCCTCGAGCGCATGCGGGACATCGCCGCCGAGCAGGGCCTGCCGTACGAGCCCGAGCGCGCCGACAACGTGCACCGGCTCAACATGGGCATGTTCCCCGAGGGCGCGCAGATCATCCCGAACCCCTACAACAAGATCGCCGGCTTCTCGGTCGGCCATGTGC
>NZ_JBFUFP010001174.1:0-1595 GCF_056403375.1 Rhizobacter sp. P2_H2 | reverse complement strand
GCAGCAACGCGGGCGATGCCTGCGGGGCCGGCGACTCGGCCTGCGCAAAGCCCATGTTCAGGCGCTCGGCGATGCGCGGCGCCAGCGCCAGCGCGCGCTGTGCCTCCTGCACCGCCTCGGGCATCGCCCAGCGCAGGTAGCGCAGCCGGGCCAGCGCCTCGTGCCACGCGCCCTGGTCCGGTTGCAGCGCCACCGCGGCGGCATAGCGGCGCTCGGCTTCGTCGAAGCGCTCCAGCTGCACGCACAGCCCGCCGAGCATCGCCAGGCCCTGCGCATCGTCGGGCCGCAGCTCGCAGGCGCGCTGCATCTCGGCCAGCGCTTCGGGCGCCTGGCCGAGCTGCAGCAGCGCGGTCGCGAGGTTCATCCGGTAGTCGGCCGCATCGGGCCGGCGGGCGATCGCGCGCCGCACAAAGGCGATGCCGAGCGCCGGCTGGCGCAGGCCCAGGTAGGCCACGCCGAGCAGGTGCAAGGCCTCGGGGTTCTCGGGCTGGGCGGACAGCACGGCCTGGTACAGCGCGAAGGCCTCGCTCAGCCGGCCTTGAGCGTGCAGCGCACGGCCCTGCGCCAGCGCAGCGTCGGCGTCGACCGGACGCGCGGCGGCCGGCACTGCCCTGACAGGCCGGTGGGAAGTCTTGTTGTTCATGTGATCGGAGTCGGAGCCGATGCAGCGAGGCATCGCAGGACGACATCAGACACGCGCGCGAAAACGTTCGCTGACGCAGGGTCTTTCACACCCCGACATCCCCCGACATGAAGCATGTCCAGCGGGCGAAGCGTGGTCTATATTGCAACGCCCAGGTCCCGAACAATCACAAGATGAACAAGCGCGAGATGCTGCACGCCGTGGCCGCGGGGCTGGGAACGATGTTGTGGCCGGGGCAGGCGGCCGCGGCCACCGAGGTCGCCGACATCGCCGGTGTGGTCCGCCACTACGCCACGCTCGTCCACGCGTCCTACAGCGACAGCCTGGCCGCCGCGCTCGCGATGCAGCAGGCCATCACCGCCTTCCTCGCGCAGCCCTCGGCCGCCACGCTGAAGGCCGCCCGCACCGCGTGGATCGACGCCCGCGAGTGGTACGGCCAGACCGAGGCCTTCCGCTTCTATGCCGGCCCGGTCGACGACGGCAAGGGGCCGGAGCAGCGCATGAACACCTGGCCGGTCGACGAGTCGTACATCGACTACGTGCGCGACCGGCCCGACGCCGGCCTCATCAACAACCCGAAGGCGCCACTGACGAAGGCGGCGCTGGCCGCGGCCAACATCCGCGGCGGGCTCGAGAACGTCTCCACCGGCTGGCAYGCGATYGARTTCCTGCTGTGGGGCCAGGACCTCAGCGAGACCGGCCCCGGCGAGCGCCCGTTCGAGGACTACGTCGACGGCAAGGGCCTGCATGCGGATCGCCGCCGCCAGTACCTCTCGGCCGTCACCGGCCTGCTGATCGACGACCTGCGCTACCTGATCGCCGCCTGGGCGCCCGACGCGAAGGCGAACTACCGCGCGAAGTTCGAGCGCGGCGGCATCGAATCGGTGCGGCGCATCGTCATCGGCATCGGCGCGCTGTCGCGGGCCGAGCTGGCCGGCGAGCGCATGGAGGT
>NZ_JBFUFP010001173.1:0-1596 GCF_056403375.1 Rhizobacter sp. P2_H2 | reverse complement strand
GTGTAGACCAGGCCGTCCTTGCTGGCGGTGTGGCTCTCGGCCAGCACCGGCACCATCTTCATGTCCTTGTCGAAGCCGTACAGGCCCTGGTAGAACGACTTGGCGACCGCCTGCGACAGCGTGTCGTTGGCGTCGTACGGGTCGGTGGTCGTGAAGGTCGACGCGACGGCGATCGTGATGTCCTTCGCGGCCTGGGCGGCCAGCGCGGTGCCGGCCAGTGCCAGCGCGGCGGCGATTCGGGAGAGCTGTTGTCGGTTCATCGAGTACTCCTGGCTTTGAATGAGCAGAACAAGAAGATCAGAAAGCGACGCCCACCGGATGGCGGGCCACGAAGTGACCGGGTGCGACCTGCTGCAGCGGGGCCACCGTCGGCAGATCACCGACCGCGCGCACCGGGCTCGCGATCTCGTCGGACAGCAGTTCGCGCTGGCGGCGCCGCGTCGGGTCGGCCACCGGCACCGCGGCCAGCAGGCGCCGCGTGTAGGCATGCTGCGGATTCTCGAACACCGCGCGGCGCGGGCCGATCTCGACGATCTGGCCCAGGTACATCACCGCGACGCGGTGGCTGATGCGCTCCACCACCGCCATGTCGTGCGAGATGAACAGGTAGGCCATGCCGAACTCCTGCTGCAGGTCGAGCAGCAGGTTGACGATCTGCGCGCGGATCGACACGTCGAGCGCCGACACGGCCTCGTCGGCGATCACCACCTTCGGGTTCAGCGCGAGCGCGCGCGCGATCGCGATGCGCTGGCGCTGCCCGCCGGAGAACTCGTGCGGRTAGCGGTTCGCCGCCTCGGCCGGCAGGCCCACCTTCTCGAGCAGCCAGCGCACGCGCTCCTCGGCCTGCTTCTGCGGCATCAGCTTGTGGATCAGCAGCGGCTCGATCACGCTGTAGCCGACGGTCAGCCGCGGGTCGAGCGACGCGTAGGGATCCTGGAACACGAACTGGATGTCGCGGCGCAGCGCCTGCAAGGCGGCCCCTTCGAGCGGCGCGATGTCGCGCCCCGCCACCTCGACGCGGCCGGCCAGCGGCGCCACCAGCCGCGCGAGCGAGCGGCCGGTGGTCGATTTGCCGCAGCCCGATTCGCCGACCAGCGCCAGCGTCTCGCCCGCCTTCAGCTCGAAGCTGATCTGCTCGACGGCGTGCACCTGGCGCTTCACGCGGCCGAGGATGCCGCTGCGCAGCGGGAAGCGGGTGACGAGCCCCTGCACCGACAGCACCGGCGGCAGGTCGGCGCGCACGCTGTCGGGCATCGTGACCTGGTGCGTGGCGGCCACCACTTCATCGCCGGGCAGTGCGAAGCGTGCCGGCAGGTCCTGCCCTTGCATGGCCCCCAGCTGCGGCACCGCAGCCAGCAGCGCCTTCGTATACGCCTGCTGCGGCTGCGCGAACAGCGCGCGGCAGTCGCCCGATTCGATCCTGTCGCCGCGCCGCATCACCAGCACGCGGTCGGCGATCTCGGCGACCACGCCCATGTCGTGGGTGATGAAGATCACGCCCATCGACAGCTCGTGCTGCAGCTGCTGGATCAGCGCGAGGATCTGCGCCTGGATCGTCACGTCGAGCGCGGTGGTCGGCTCGTCGGCGATCAGCAG
>NZ_JBFUFP010001172.1:0-1597 GCF_056403375.1 Rhizobacter sp. P2_H2 | reverse complement strand
GGCACGGGCGCTGGCGGCACGCCATGCCGCGCCGGCGCGCGGCGCCGATGTCGAGCTGCGCGCCACCGGCCTGGCCGACTGCGGCGAGGCCTTCGACGTTGTCGTCAACGCCAGCGCGAGCAGCCTGCAAGGCGCCGAGGTGCCGGTGTCGCCGCGCGTGCTGCGTGCCGGCACGCTGGCGCTGGACATGATGTACGGCCCGGCCGCGGCCGGCTTCATCGGCTGGGCGGCACGGCACGGCGCGGTCGGCCGCGACGGGCTGGGCATGCTGGTSGAGCARGCCGSCGAGGCGTTCTTCGTCTGGCGCGGCGTGCGGCCGGACACCGCGCCGGTGCTGGCCGAGCTGCAGGCCCGGCTGTCCGCAACCGCCACATGAAGAACGCGGTCCGACAGATCGCGCGGCTGATCGCGCTGCTGGTGCTGTCGGTGCTCGCGCTGCAGCTGTACTTCCTCGCGCGCGTCGCGCTGATGGCCGTCGTCGATCCGCAGTCGACCACCTTCCAGCGCTCCGAGGCCTGGCGGCTGCTGACCGAGCAGCACCAGATCCTGTGGAGCCAGGAGTGGCAGCCCTACGACCACATCGCCGACACGCTGAAGCGGGCGGTGATCGCGTCGGAGGATGCCGGCTTCACCGAGCACAGCGGCGTCGAATGGGATGCGGTCGAGAAGGCCTGGGAGAAGAACCAGCGGGCCGAGGCGCGGGCCGAGCGGATCAACGAGCGCATCGAGCAGCGGCCGGCCAAGGCGCGCGCCACGCCAGCGCGGCGTGCCGAGCCGAAGATCATCGGCGGCTCGACGATCACGCAGCAGCTCGCGAAGAACCTGTTCCTCGGCAGCGAACGCAGCCTGCCCCGCAAGGCGCAGGAGTTCGTCATCACCTTCATGCTGGAGGCGCTGCTGTCGAAGCAGCGCATCCTCGAGATCTACCTGAACAACGTCGAATGGGGCGAAGGCGTGTTCGGCGCGCAGGCCGCGGCGCGGCACTACTTCCGCGTCGACGCGGCCCGGCTCGCACCGGCGCAGGCCGCGCGCCTGGCGGTGATGCTGCCGGCGCCGAAGCGCTTCGAGAAGCGGCCGGGCTCGCCGTACGTGGTCGGCCGGGCCGGCACGGTCGTGTCGCGCATGGGGGCGGTCGACCTTCCCTAGAATCCCCCGATGCCCTCCGACCTCAGTACTGAACTCGCCAGCGCGGCCGCCCGGCTGATCGTCGAGGAGGGCATGGAGTACGGGCCGGCCAAGCGCCGCGCCGCGCGCGACCTCGGCAAGCGCGGCACGCGGCAGGTCGACCTGCCCGACAACGACCAGGTCGAGGACGAGGTCCGGGCCTACATCGCACTCTTCTGCGCCGACACCCAACCCGCCGAATTGCGCGCGTTGCGCGAGGTGGCGCTGCTGTGGATGGAGCGGCTGCAGGAATTCCGCCCGCATTTGTATGGCGCCGTCTGGCGCGGCACCGCGACGCGGCTCAACAGCGTGCGGCTGGAACTGTTCTGCGACGACTCGAAGCAGGCCGAACTCGCGCTGATCGACCGGCGCGTCGACTACGACGTCGGCAGCCTCGATGGCCCGCGCGGCGAGCAGATCGACGTGCTGACCG
>NZ_JBFUFP010001171.1:0-1601 GCF_056403375.1 Rhizobacter sp. P2_H2 | reverse complement strand
GCAGGCTGAGCCTGGAACACGGCCTGGCCGTTGTCGACGTCGGCGACGGACAGGGTGCCGCCGGTCGTCAGATTGCCGGCGCCGTTGACCGCGGTGTCTTCGGTGACGGAACCCGAGGTCGCGCCGGAGATGACAGCGGTGTCGTTCGTGCCGTAGATGGTGACGGTGACCGACGAGCTGGTGCCATCAGCGCTCTTGACCGAGAAGGTCTCGGTCAGCGACTGATCAGCGCGCAGAGCCTGGACCGCGGCGTTATTGTTGGCCGCTGCGTAGGTCCACGTGCCATCGGTGGCGAGCGTGAAGGTGCCGTAGGTGCCGGCAGTGGCAGGCTGAGCCTGGAACACAGCTTCGCCGTTGTCGACATCGGCGACAGACAACGTGCCGCCGATGGTCAGGTTGCCCGAGCCGTTGACGGCGGTGTCTTCGGTGACGGAGCCGAAGGTGGCGCCGGAGATGACAGCTGCGTCGTTCGTGCCCTGGATGGTGACSGTGACAGAGGAGCTGGTGCCGTCGGCGCTCTTGACGGTGAAGGTTTCGGTCAGCGACTGATCGGCGCGCAGGGCTTGGATCGTCGCGTTGCTGTTGGCGGCGGCGTAAGTCCAGGTGCCGTCGGCGGCGAGCGTGAAGGTGCCGTAGGTACCCGCGGTGGCCGGCTGAGCCTGGAACASGGCCTGGCCGTTGTCGATGTCGGCGACGGACAAGGTGCCGCCGGTGGTCAGGTTGCCCGAGGCATTGACCGCGGTGTCTTCGRTGACGGAACCCGAGGTCGCACCGGAGATGACGGCAGCGTCGTTGGCGCCCTTGATGGTGACGGTGACCGACGAGCTGGTGCCGTCGGCGCTCTTGACGGAGAAGGTCTCCGTCAGCGACTGATCGGCWCGCAGGGCTTGGATTGTCGCGTTGCTGTTGGCGGCTGCGTAGGTCCACACGCCGGCCGATGTCAGCGTGAAGGTGCCGTAGGTGCCGGCAGTGGCCGTCTGAGCCTGGAACACGGCCTGRCCGTTGTCGATGTCGGCGACGGACAGGGTGCCGCCGGTCGTCAGATTGCCGGCGCCGTTGACCGCGGTGTCTTCCGTGACGGAGCCGGTATTGGCACCAGAGATCACCGCGACGTCGTTGGTGCCCTGGATGGTGACTGTGACGCTCGATGAGGTTCCGTCGGCGCTCTTGACGCTGAAGGTCTCGGTCAGCGACTGGTCGGCGCGCAACGCCTGGATCGTGGCGTTGCTGTTCGCAGCTGCATAAGTCCAGGTGCCGTCGGCGGCAAGGGTGAAGGTGCCGTAGGTACCCGCGGTGGCAGGCTGAGCCTGGAACACGGCTTGGCCGTTGTCGACGTCGGCGACGGACAGGGTGCCGCCGGCGGTCAGGTTGCCCGAGGCATTGACGGCGGTGTCTTCGGTGACGGAGCCGGAGGTCGCGCCGGAGATGACGGCAGCGTCGTTGGCGCCCTTGATGGTGACGGTGACCGACGAGCTGGTCCCGTCCGCGCTCTTGACCGAGAAGGTTTCGGTCAGCGACTGGTCGGCGCGCAGCGCCTGAACCGCGGCGTTGCTGTTGGCCGCGGTGTAGGTCCAGGTGCCGTCGGTGGCGAGTGCGAAGGT
>NZ_JBFUFP010001170.1:0-1604 GCF_056403375.1 Rhizobacter sp. P2_H2 | reverse complement strand
GGTCAGCGACGTGCTCGAACTCTCGCGCGACTCCATCAAGCCGGCCCCCGAGATGGCCTCCGCCGTCGACACCAGCTTCATCACCGGCATCTCCAGCGTCAACGACCGCATGCTCATCCTGATGGACATCGAGGAGCTGATGGCCAGCGCCGAGATGGGCCTGATCGACAGCCCCTGACGTTTCCCCGCATTCCTCTCTTCTCTCCCCAAGGATTTCATGAACACGGCGCTTGACAGCCGCGGCTCGGTCGCGCGCAAGGTTTCGATCATCGGGGCGCTGAGCCTGTCGGTGGTCCTGTTCGCGATCTGCGCCACGATGAGCCTGGTGGCCGCCGACCGCTCGCGCGAGCGCATCGTCACCTGGGTGGCCGACAAGACGCAGTCGGTCGCCGATTCGATCGACGCGTTCGACATGACCTCGCGCGTGCTGGTCGAGAAGTTCTTCGCCAACTTCAAGAACGAGTTCAAGCAGCCCTTCACGCTGGACGAGGCGAGCACCACGCTGAAGGTCGGCGACACGCCGCTGAACGGCAACTTCACGCAGGTGGACGAGTTCGCGCAGGGCAGCGGCGGCGTGGCCACCGTGTTCGCCCGCAAAGGCGACGACTTCCAGCGCATCACCACCTCGCTGAAGAAGGAAAACGGCGAGCGCGCCGTCGGCACGATGCTCGGCGCCAGCCATCCGGCGCATGCGCTGATGATGGCCGGCCAGACCTACACCGGCCGCGCGGTGCTGTTCGGCACGCCCTACATGACCCGCTACGAGCCGATCAAGGACGCGGGCGGCAAGGTCATCGGCATCCTGTTCATCGGCTTCGACACCTCCGCCTTCCAGGCGGCGATCGACAAGCTGGCGAGCGACATCCGCTTCTTCGACAGCGGCGGCGTCTACGTGATCGACCCGAAGAAGTCGCCTGAAGAGGCGGTCTTCGTCGTGCACCCGAGCGCCAAGGGCAAGAAGGTGCTGGAGGCCTACCCGGACGCCAAGGCGCTGCTGGCCCGCCTCGAGACCGCCCCCGGCGGCTGGGCGAAGGACGGCGGCGCGGTGCTCGAGACGAAACACGACGACCACTGGGCGGTGCTGCGCAAGGCCAAGGCCGGCAACCAGTGGGTGGTGTCGGAGGTGTCGGACGGCGAGGCGATGAAGACCCACTGGGCCACCATCGTGCCGTTCGCGACGCTGCTCGGCATCGCCGCGCTGCTGCTCGGCGGCGGGCTGTTCCTGATGATGCGCCGCTGGGTCGGCCGCCCGCTGCAGGAGCTGTCGCGCGCCGTCACGGTGCTGGCGGCCGGCGACCTGACGCAGCCCTGCCACAGCGAGCAGCGTGACGAGATCGGCGCGCTGATCCGCAACGTCGAAGGCATGCGCCAGCGCTTCCAGCAGATGATCGGCTCGGTGCGCAGCTCGGTCGACTCGATCACGACCGCCAGCAGCGAGATCGCGACCGGCAACCAGGACCTGAGCGCCCGCACCGAACAGACCGCATCGAACCTGCAGCGCGCGGCCTCGTCGATGGAGCAGATCACCGGCACCGTCAAGCAGAGCGCCGACTCGGCCCGCCAGGCCAACCAGCTGGCCTCGTCGGCCGCCGAGGTCGCGGCGC
>NZ_JBFUFP010001169.1:0-1610 GCF_056403375.1 Rhizobacter sp. P2_H2 | reverse complement strand
GTGCGCCGCAAGGTGCTGAAGGCCCGCGTCGTCGAGTGCGTGTTCGAGGACTGGAAGAACGGCCAGTACAAGGTCATCAGCTTCTTCGCCAAGCGCGCCCGCGGGCTGATGGCGCGGCACGCGATCAAGAAGAAGCTCGCCACCCCGAAGGGGCTGGAAAAATTCAACGCCGACGGTTACCGTTTCGATCCCGCCGCGTCGCAACCCGACCGGCTGGTTTTTCGCCGACACCTGAGCTGAACCCACCATGAACAGCACGACCAAGCAGAGCATCACGCCCGAACTGCGGCAATGGATCATCGACCAGGCCAAGGCCGGTCGCAGCCCGGACGACGTCCTGAAGTCGATGATCGACAGCGGCTGGACCGAAGACGTCGCGATCGAGGCGCTCGAGGACACGCTGCAGGGCTTCCTGAAGGACCACGCGAAGGCGAACGGCCTGCCGGTGCCGGTGCCGGTGCCCGAGCCCGACCTGCTCGATTCGCCCGGCTCGGTGGTGGTCGACGGGCATGAGGTCAAGATCGTGATGACGATGCGCAACCCGCGCGTCGTCGTGTTCGGCGGGCTGATGACCGAGGCCGAGTGCGACGAGCTCGTCGCGCTGGCGCGCCAGCGGCTCGCCCGCTCCGAGACGGTGGTCACGACGACCGGTGCGAGCGAGGTCAATGTCGCGCGCACCAGCGAGGGCATGTTCTTCGGCCGCGGCGAGAACGACGTGTGCAAGCGCATCGAGGCGCGCATCGCGACGCTGCTGAACTGGCCGCTCGACAACGGCGAGGGGCTGCAGATCCTGCGCTACCAGCCGGGGGCCGAGTACAAGCCGCATTACGACTACTTCGACCCGGCGCAGCCGGGCACGCCGACCATCCTGAAGCGCGGCGGCCAGCGCGTCGGCACGCTGGTGGTGTATCTCAACTCGCCGAAGCGCGGCGGTGCCACGACCTTCCCTGACGTGAACCTCGAGGTCTCGCCGGTCAAGGGCAATGCGGTGTTCTTCAGCTACGACCGGCCGCACGCGATGACGCGCACGCTGCATGGCGGCGCGCCGGTGTTGGAAGGCGAGAAGTGGGTCGCGACGAAATGGATGCGCGAAGGAAAATTCGAGTGAAGTCGTAGCCCGGATGGAGCGCAGCGCAATCCGGGACGCGTTGCCTCTCGACGGCGTGAAGGTCGTCGACCTGACGCGGCTGCTGCCCGGGCCGCTGGCGGCACTGGAGCTGCAGCGCCTGGGCGCCGAGGTGCTGAAGATCGAAGGCCCGCCCGGCCAGCAGGACGGCGCGCGCGAGCTGTGGCGCACGGAGGCCGAACGCGCTGCCGGCGAGCCGGCGCTGATGTTCCGCCGCCTGAACGAGGGCAAGGCGCTGCGCACGCTGGACCTGCGCGACGAGGCCGATCGCGCCGTGCTGCTCGACGAGGTGGCGCGTGCCGACGTGCTGATCGAAGGTTTCCGCCCCGGCGCGATGGCCCGGCTCGGGCTCGGCTGGGATGTGCTGTCGGCGCGCAACCCGCGGCTCGTGATGTGCTCGATCAGCGGCTATGGCCAGACCGGGCCGTGGGCGCAGCGGGCCGGCCACGACATCAACTACATCGCGATGGCCGGCGTGCTGCAC
>NZ_JBFUFP010001168.1:0-1615 GCF_056403375.1 Rhizobacter sp. P2_H2 | reverse complement strand
GACCCGGCATGCGGTCTTCGCGCTCGGCCTTTTCCTTCGGGGGAATCGGGCGCCACAGCACCAGCAGCTTGCCGATGTGCTGGATCGGGGCGGCGTTCAGCTGGTCGCTCAGCTGCGCGAGGATGGCCTCGCGGGTGTCGCGCTCGTCGGAGAAGACACGGATCTTGATCAATCCGTGGGCATTCAGCGCGGCATCGGCTTCCTTGATCACGGCAGGGGTCAGGCCGTCACCACCGATCAGGACGACCGGGTTCAGGTGGTGGGCTTCAGCGCGCTTGTCCTTGCGCTGGGCGGGATTCAGTTCGATGGCAGGCATCTCGGTATTATCGGTTGCAGTGAGCGTAAGCCAATGAAAATCAAGACAAAAAGCAAGAAAGTCAACAAGGCGTGGTTGCACGACCACCTCAACGACACCTACGTGAAGCTGGCCCAGAAAGAGGGATATCGCGCCCGTGCGGCCTACAAGCTGAAGGAGATCGACGAGGAGCTCAAGCTGATCCGCCCGGGCCAGCTGGTGGTCGACCTGGGCGCCGCGCCGGGGGCCTGGAGCCAGTACGTGCGCCGCAAGTTCGCGCCGAAGGAGGTCGGCGGCCTCGGGGGCGCCGCCGCCGGTGAACTGAACGGCACCATCATCGCGCTCGACATCCTGCCGATCGAGCCGATCGAAGGCGTCGTCTTCTTCCAGGGCGATTTCCGCGAGGATGCGGTGCTGGCGCAGCTGCACGAGCTGGTGGCGGGCCGGCCGGTCGACGTGGTGATTTCCGACATGGCGCCCAATCTGTCGGGCATCGAGAGTTCCGATGCGGCCCGCATGGAGCACCTGGTGGAACTGGCGGTCGAATTCGCGCAGAACCATCTGACGCCGAATGGCGCACTGGTCAGCAAGGTTTTCCACGGCAGCGGCCACAGCCAATTGGTCCAGATTTTCAAGAAAACCTTCCGGGTCGTGAAACCGATCAAACCGAAGGCTTCGCGCGACAAATCGTCCGAAACCTTCCTGGYTGGCATCGGTCTCAAGAATCCGGGGATTCAGGTCGATAAGCGTTCGTGAAACCGCATGGGTTGCGTGGACTAGAATCGCCCCCAGATGCCGTGGATGCTGGGCACGTCCTGTGCTCGCGCTGAGGATTTATCGCAAGAAGGAGCCGCGGTGAACAATCAATGGTTCTCCAAAGTCGCTGTCTGGCTGGTGATCGCACTCGTGCTGTTCACCGTGTTCAAGCAGTTCGACAAGGGTGCAATGCAAGGCAGCCAGATCGGCTATTCCGACTTCCTCGAGGAAGTGCGCAGCAAGCGGATCAAGAGCGTGCAGCTCCAGGAAGGGCCTTCCGGGACCGAGATCAAGGCCAAGACCACCGACGACAAGGACCTGCGCACCACCGCAACCTTCCTCGACCGCGGCCTGGTCGGTGACCTGATCAACAACAACGTCAAGTTCGACGTGAAGCCCCGCGAGGAGCCGTCGATCCTGTTGAGCATCCTCGGCTCATGGGGCCCGATGCTGCTGCTGATCGGCGTGTGGATCTACTTCATGCGCCAGATGCAGGGCGGCGGCAAGGGCGGTGCGTTCAGCTTCGGCAAGTCGAAGGCGCGCATGCTCGACGAGGCCAACAAC
>NZ_JBFUFP010001167.1:0-1617 GCF_056403375.1 Rhizobacter sp. P2_H2 | reverse complement strand
ACTCTTCGTCGGTGCGCAGGCGGAACGACGGATCTTCCGCCGCCAGGCGACCCAGCGCGATGCCCATCTTTTCCTGGTCGGCCTTGGTCTTCGGCTCGACGGCCTGCGAGATCACCGGCTCCGGGAAGATCATCTTCTCGAGCGTGATGACGTGGTCGGGATCGCACAGCGTTTCGCCGGTCGTCACGTCCTTCAGGCCCACGCAGGCGGCGATGTCGCCGGCCAGGATTTCCTTGATTTCTTCACGCTGGTTGGCGTGCATCTGCAGGATCCGGCCGATGCGCTCCTTCTTGCCACGGATCGGGTTGTAGACCGAGTCGCCCGACTTCAGCACGCCCGAATAGACGCGCACGAAGGTCAGCTGGCCGACGTACGGGTCGGTCATCAGCTTGAAGGCCAGCGCGGCGAACTTCTCGTTGTCGTCGGCCTTGCGGGTGACGACCTTCTCGTCCTCGTCGGTGCCCGGCACCGGCGGGATGTCGATCGGCGACGGCATGAAGTCGATCACCGCGTCGAGCATGCGCTGCACGCCCTTGTTCTTGAACGCGGTACCGCACAGCATCGGCTGGATCTCGCTCGCGATCGTGCGGGTGCGGATGCCCAGCTTGATCTCGGCTTCGCTCAGGTCGCCCGACTCGAGGTACTTGTTCATCAGGTCTTCGCTGGATTCAGCGGCGGCCTCGATCATGTTCTCGCGCCACTTCTTGGCGTCTGCCTGCAGCTCGGCCGGGATGTCCTTGTAGTCGAACTTCATGCCCTGCGAGGCCTCGTCCCAGATGATCGCCTTCATCTTGATCAGGTCGACCACGCCGCTGAAGCCGTCTTCAGCGCCGATCGGGATCACGATGGGCACCGGGTTCGCCTTCAGGCGGGCCTTCATCTGGTCATAGACCTTGTAGAAGTTCGCGCCGGTGCGGTCCATCTTGTTGACGAACGCGAGGCGCGGCACCTTGTACTTGTTGGCCTGGCGCCAGACGGTTTCCGACTGGGGCTGCACGCCACCCACGGCGCAGTACACCATGCAGGCGCCGTCGAGCACRCGCATSGAGCGCTCSACCTCGATSGTGAAGTCCACGTGSCCSGGSGTGTCGATGATGTTGATGCGGTGCTCGGGGTGGTTGAGCTCCATGCCCTTCCAGAAGCAGGTCGTCGCGGCCGACGTGATCGTGATGCCGCGCTCCTGCTCCTGCTCCATCCAGTCCATCGTGGCAGCGCCATCGTGCACTTCACCGATCTTGTGGTTCACACCCGTGTAGAACAGGATGCGCTCGGTGGTCGTGGTCTTGCCGGCGTCGATGTGGGCCGAGATGCCGATGTTGCGGTAGCGCTCGATGGGGGTCTTGCGGGTGGCCATGATGGCACTCCAAAAGCAGGGGCCGCTCGCGGGTTCGCGTAAACCCGAAGAGCGGCCGTTGGACTGGGGACTTCGTTCTTAGAAGCGGAAGTGCGAGAACGCCTTGTTGGCGTCCGCCATGCGGTGCACTTCGTCGCGCTTCTTCATCGCGCCGCCGCGGCCTTCGACGGCCTCCAGCAGTTCGTTGGCGAGGCGCTGGGCCATCGACTTCTCGCCGCGCTTGCGGGCCGATTCCTTCAGCCAGCGCATGGCCAGGGCCACGC
>NZ_JBFUFP010001166.1:0-1622 GCF_056403375.1 Rhizobacter sp. P2_H2 | reverse complement strand
GTTCGGCGGGCACACCAGCTTCGGCGATGCGCGGCGCTTCTGGGATTTCCGCAGCGTCGGGCGCGGGATGATCGATTTCGAGGGGATCATCGTCGCGCTCAACGACATCCGCTACCAGGGCCCGCTGAGCGTCGAGTGGGAAGACAGCCGCATGGACCGCGTGCATGGCGCGACCGAGAGCGCGGCGTTCTCGCGCCGGCTCGATTTCAAGCCGTCGGCGCGTGCGTTCGACGCGTCGTTCGAGAAATGAGGGGCTGCTGATGCGCAAGCTGCGATATGCGATGGTCGGTGGCGGCCGGGGTGCGTTCATCGGTGCGGTGCACCGCAAGGCGATGGCGCTGGACGGGCAGATCGAGCTGGTGGCGGGCGCGCTGTCGGCCGATGCCGCGAAGGCACGGGCCTCGGGGCAGGACCTCGGCCTGGCCGATGCGCGCAACCACGGCAGCTGGCAGGCGCTGCTCGATGACGAGCTGAAGCGCCCGCGTGGCGAGCGCATCGACTTCGTCAGCATCGTGACGCCGAATCACGTGCATTTCGAGGTGGCGAAGGCCTTCACCGAGGCCGGCATCCACGTGGTGTGCGACAAGCCGCTGGTGCACACCAGCGAGCAGGCGCAGGCGCTGCTCGCGGCGCGCGGCCGCAGCGGCACGGTGTTCGGCGTCACCCACAACTACACCGGCTACCCGATGGTGCGGCAGGCGCGCGAGATGGTGCGCACCGGCCAGCTCGGCGAGATCCGCAAGGTGATCRTCGAATACAACCAGGGCTGGCTCGCGACGCAGCTGGAAGCCGGCGACCACAAGCAGGCCGACTGGCGCGTCGATCCGGCGAGGAGCGGCATCGTCGGCGCGATCGGTGACATCGGCACGCATGCCGAGAACCTGGTGGCGAGTGTCTGCGGGCTGGAGATCGAGGCGCTGTGCGCCGACCTGACCGCCTTCGTGCCGGGCCGCCGGCTCGACGACGACGGCAACCTGCTGCTGCGCTACCGGGGCGGCGCGCGCGGCGTGATGATCGCGTCGCAGATCGAGATCGGCGGCGAGAACGACCTGCGGCTGCGGGTGTTCGGCACGCAGGGCTCGCTGGCCTGGCACCAGGAGGATCCGAACCTGCTGGTGCACGCCTCGCTCGACGGGCCGAAGCGCCTGCTGACGCGCGGCTCGCCGTGGCTGGGCGACGCGGCGAAGAAGGCCTCGCGGCTGCCGACCGGGCACCCGGAGGCGTTCATCGAGGCGTTCGCGAACCTCTACCTGGGGGTCGCCGAGGCGATCCTCGCGAAGGAGGAGGGAAGGGCGCTTGGGGCGCTGGAAGGGGATTTCCCGACGCTCGAGGATGGCGCGCGGGGCGTCAAGTTCATGGAGAAGACGGTGGAGTCGAGCCGGTCCACCGCGAAGTGGACCGCCTGGGACTGACGCGTCAGCTGCGTTCGGCGTCGGCCTTGCGGATCCGCACGGCCTTGCGCTTCTCGGGCTCGGCGGGCTTGGCTGACGTGGCGGTTGCGGCCAGCGCCGATTCCGGCGTGACCCCCGGCGTGCCGTCCTCGGCGACGGCTGCCTCGCCCTTGGCGGCCTCATCCGCCTTGATCACCCGCGTGTACGGCGCGAGGATCCCCACCATCTTCC
>NZ_JBFUFP010001165.1:0-1627 GCF_056403375.1 Rhizobacter sp. P2_H2 | reverse complement strand
GGCCGCTGCGCGCCGCGACACGCCGCCGCTCGCCGCGGCCGGCCTGCTGGCCGGCGCCGCGTTGTCGATGCTGGCCGCCGGCGCCGTGATGACGGACGAGGCGCTCACCGTGGGCACCACGCTGGCGATGGCCGGCCTGTGGCAGGCGCTGCACGGACCACGGCACCGCCGTGGCAGCGCGCTGCTGTTCGCCGGGTTGGCGATCGGGCTGCTCGCCAAGGGCCCGCTGGTGCTGGTGCTCGTGGGCCTGCCGGCAGCGGCCTGGGCACTGGCCACCCGGCAGGTGGGCCGCGTGTGGCACGCGCTGCCGTGGGCCACCGGCCTGGCCTTCACCGCCGTGGCCGCCGGCTGGTGGTACCTGGCGGCGGAGCTGAAGACGCCGGGCTTCATCGACTACTTCATCGTCGGCGAACACTGGCACCGCTTCGTCACGCCGGGCTGGTCGGGCGACCGCTACGGCTTCGCGCACGCCTTTCCGATCGGCACGATCTGGCTCTTTGCGCTGGTGTCGGCGTTGCCGTGGCCGCTGGTGCTGCTGGCTGCCGGCCTCAGGCACCCCAAGGCAGTGCTCGACAGGCTCGCTGGGAACGCTGAACCGACGAATCAGCGCTGGTGGCGCCTCTACCTCGTGTGCTGGTCGCTGGCGCCGCTGGTGTTCTTCACCGCGGCGCGCAACATCATCCTGCCGTACGCACTGCCCGCCTTGCCGGCGATGGCGCTGCTGGCCAGCCACTGGCTGCGCGGGCGCGTCGGCAGCGCGCGCGTGGACGCGTGGGTCGCCGGCGGCCTCGCGCTGTCGATGACCGGCGCCCTGGCACTCGTCCTGTACGCCGAACACAGTGGCACCTTCAGCGACAACTCGACCAAGGAGGTCATCGGCGCCTGGGAAGCCCAGCGCCACCGCGGCGGCGAATCGCTGGTGTTCGTGACCGAGCGCTTGCACTCGGCGTCGTTCTACAGTGCCGGCCGGGCCGAGTTCGCCGACACCTCCGCCGAAGCGCTCGACCGCCTCGGCCCGCGCGGCGGCTTCATTGCGCTGCGCCGCGACGACGCCGCGCGCCTCGCGCAGTTGTGCGGCGTCACGGAGCGCACCTCGGTCGGTGGCTTCGTGCTGCTGCATGTGCATACTGCGATTCCACCCTTGACTTCGTTGAAAGGTTCTCCATGAAACGACTCACCCTCGCCGCCCTGATCGGCATCGTCGCGGCCGTGCCGCTCAGCGCCTTCGCCAAGGCGGACTGCAAGGCTTACCCCAAGGCCGAATGGATGAAGGAAGCCGACGCCAAGGCCAAGCTCGAAGGCCAGGGCTACACGATCAGCAAGTTCAAGGTCGACGGCAACTGCTACGAGATCTACGGCAAGAACAAGGAAGGCAAGAAGGTCGAGATCTACTTCGACGCCAAGACGCTGGACCCGGTGAAGTCCGAAATCGAGAAGTAAGCCGATGTCCGCCCTGCCCGATGGCCGCGTCCGCGTGTGGGATCGGGTCGTCCGGCTGTGCCACTGGGGCCTCGCGGCGCTGGTGGTGCTGGATCTCGTGCGCGACGACGGCGACTGGTGGCACCGGCTCGCCGGCTACGTCGCGGTCAGCGTCGTGGCGGTGCGTTGCCTGTGGGCCGCACTGCAC
>NZ_JBFUFP010001164.1:0-1628 GCF_056403375.1 Rhizobacter sp. P2_H2 | reverse complement strand
CGCTGTGGGTCAGCGGCGCGGCCGACATGGTCAGCGTCGTGATCCGGCAGACGCTGGTGCAGCTCGAGACGCCCAACGAGATGCGCGGCCGCGTCAGCGCGGTCAATTCGATCTTCATCGGCGCGTCGAACCAGCTCGGCGAGTTCGAGTCGGGCGCCACCGCGGCCTTGCTCGGGCCGGTCGGGTCGGTGCTGCTGGGCGGGGTCGGCACGCTGGCCGTCGCAGGCCTCTGGATGAAGCTGTTCCCGGCTTTGACCCAGCGACAACGCCTTACCGGCGATTGACACCCGCCTGCGACAATCCGCGGTTGTCGTATTGGAATGTCGATGATGTCCTGGATGTTGATCGCGGCGGCCCTGCTCGCCGCGCTGGCCCTCGCGGGCCTGTGGTGGGTCCGGCGCCGCGCCGCGCAACGCCGCGAGTTCGTGCCCTTCTCGCTGCCCGGCCTGCCGCAACCGGTGGCCGTCGGGCGGCGCTTCCGCGGCGGCGGCGCACCGGCCACCGGCTGGCCCTCCACGCTCGCCAGCATGCAGTTCGACGATCGCTGATCGAGCGTCGTCCATCGCGATTCGCGATGGGATGTGCCGCAGGCCGTGAAATCCTGCCACCCCTGGAACGGGTGACAAAGCGTGACTTATCCGACATAGCGGTAATACTTCGGCCCCATGACCGAAGCAGCACCCAACCGCCCTGATTTCATCTACCCCGGCGGTTCGCCGCTGATGCACCCGCCGCTTCGGCTGAACCGCTCCCGCATGTACGGCTTCTTCGTGCACGGCGAGCTGGCACGCCTGCAGGCCACCGTCGACGAGACGCTGACCGCGGTGGCCGGCGGCACGATGAGCTTCAAGGTGCTGTCGCCGTTCGTGATGCTGACCTTCACGCAGGTGCAGCATGCGCAGTCGGCCTGGCCATCGGATGCCGCCAAGGGCTGGGGCGAGGAGACCGACATCGTCACCTGGGTGATGGTGGGCCAGGTGCTCGCCGGGCAAACGGGCGTGAGCCGCGTCTTCTTCTACCCGTGCCACATCTGGGTCGACGACTGCATGGCGCTGATCAACGGGCGCGAGCTGTTCGGCTACCCGAAGTACCAGTGCGAGTACACGATGCCGGCCGAGGGCGAGCCGGCCACCCGCTTCACGCTGGCGGCCAAGGGCTTCCAGCCGTTCAGCCCGGAGTCGATGCTGCAGCTGCACCCGCTGCTCGAAGTCACCGCGACAAGCAGCAACGGCGCGCGCCAGGACCTGGCCGGCCTGCCCGAGCTGATCGAGCAGGCGATCGAGCTGCTGGCGGCCAACCTGCCCGGCTTCCTGTCGCTCGACCGCGCCGGCTGGGAGCAGATCGCGCAGATGCTGCGCAGCCCGAACGTGGCACAGATCTTCCTGAAGCAGCTGCCCGATGCATCAGGCATCAAGGCGGTGTACCAGGCGCTGATCGCCGCGCCGGCCAACGTGAAGGCAGTGCGCCAGGTGCAGCTGCTCGGCGACGACTACACCTGCACGCTGCACCCGTTCGCGAGCTTCCCGCTGGACCGCACGCTCGGCCTGCAGCTCGGCGCGCAGCCGGCGATCCTGCCCTTCCACATCGACATGGACTTCGAGGTGCCGGCCGGCGAGGAGCTCTACGAC
>NZ_JBFUFP010001163.1:0-1628 GCF_056403375.1 Rhizobacter sp. P2_H2 | reverse complement strand
ACCATGCTCCGCACCACGCCCTCGGTGCTCGCCGACGCGCCTGCCTGGTACTCGCGGCCGCCGGCGGCGAACAACGCGTCGATGTGGGTGCGCAGCACGCAGCCGTCCGGGGTGCCGATCCACGGCTGCGTCATCAGGTCGGCCAGCGACGGCTCCGGATGGGCCGCCGCAAAGGCCGGCGGAAGCGCCACCACCAGGTCGACCGTCGAAAGCCGCTGCACCTGCACGCCAGGCACCTCTTCGTGGTCGGTCATCACGTAGGCACAGTCGAGTTCGCCGCGCTGCAGCGCGAGCAGCATCTCCGACGACAGCCCTTGCTGCAATTGCAGCGTGACCTGCGGGTTGCGCTGCGCGAGCCGCAGCAGCGCATCGCCCAGGCGCAGCGCGATCGGGTCGCTGACGGTGCCGAAGCGCACCACGCCCTGGGCCGCGCCGCGCAGCTGCGCCGCGGCCGACCGCATCCGCCCGGCCGAGGCCAGCGTGCGTTCGGCGTCGTCGAGCAGCCGGCGGCCCTCTTCGGTCAGGCCCATGCCGCGCGGCGTGCGGTCGAACAGGCGCACGCCGAGTTCGTCCTCCAGCGCCTTGATCTGCGCGCTGACCGCCGGCGGGCTCGTGAACACGCGCTCGGCGGCGCGCGTCAGGTTGCCCTCCTGCGCGACCGCGACGAAGGTCTTCAGTTGATACAGCTCCATGACAGCGGATTGTGGCCAGCGGCYGCGCGGCTGTCAGTTCGCATTTCCTGAGGCCCTGCTCCGAATTGGCGAATGGCCGTGCAGGCGCTGGCTGCCGAGACTGGCGGCATCGCATTCGATCTGCCGGAGCCCGCCATGACCTTCTCCCGTTCTCCCGCCGTCGGCATGGCCGGGCTGCTGCTTGCCACCACGGCCTGGGGCAGCCTGTTCCTCGCCAGCAAGCCGGTGCTGCCGCACGTCGACCCGGTGTGGTTCACGCTGCTGCGCTACAGCATCGCGACGCTCGGCTTCATGCTGGTGCTGCGGCTGCGCGGGCCGCTGCCGTGGGGGGCGCTGCGGCAGCATGGCTGGCGGCTGGCCGGGCTCGGCTTCGTCGGCTACGGCGTGTTCAGCGCGATGGTGCTGGTCGGGCTCGCGCATTCGGTGCCGTCCCACGGCGCGGTGATCATGGCGACGATGCCGATCACGACCCAGCTGGTGCGCTGGGCGCTCGACGGCCAGCGGCCGGGCCGCGCTGCGATCGGCAGCACGCTGCTGGCGCTGCTCGGCGTGGTGATGGTGTCGGGCGCGCTGACCCGGCACGGCGACACATCGCACGCATCGACGCTGGCCGGCGACCTGACGGCCTTCGCCGGCACGCTCGGCTGGATCGCCTACACGCGCGGCGCGGCGCGCCTGCCCGAGCTCGACGTGATCAGCTTCAGTGCGCTGAGCGCGCTGGCCTCGTGGCCGCTGCTGTGCGCCGCGACGCTGCTGCTCGCGGCGTTCGGGCTCGCGCCGGTCCCGAGCGCCGCGGCGGCCTGGAACGCATGGCCGGCCCTGGTCTACATCGGCCTGGTGCCGACGGTGTTCGGGGTGCTGGCCTACAACTTCGGCGTCAGGCAGCTGGGCGTGGTGACCGGCACCGCGTTCCTGAACTTCGTTCCGGTGTCGGTG
>NZ_JBFUFP010001162.1:0-1630 GCF_056403375.1 Rhizobacter sp. P2_H2 | reverse complement strand
GTCTACGTGACCGGGCGCAGCACGCGCGCCCAGCCCGCGCAAAGCTACGGCCAGCTGCTCGGCCTGTCGGAGCTCGCCACCCTGCCCGGCAGCATCGACGACACCGCCGACGAGGTGACGCGCGCCGGTGGCCGCGGCATCGCGGTGCGCTGCGACCACACGCAGGACGACGAAGTGGCCGCGCTGTTCGCCCGCGTGCAGCGCGAGCAGGGCCGCATCGACCTGCTCGTCAACAACGCCTGGGGTGGCCACGAAACCTTCGACGGCGTGTTCAACGCGCCGTTCTGGGAGCACCCGCTCGCGCACTGGGATTCGATGATCGACCGCGGCGTGCGCAACCACCTGCTGGCCAGCCGCCGCGCCGCGCCGCTGATGGTGCGGCAAGGCCACGGGCTGATCGTCACGACCACCTTCTGGGACCGCGGCCACTACCTGCGCGGCAACCTGTTCTACGACCTCGCGAAGGCCGGCATGACGCGGCTGGCCTTCGGCATCGCCGAGGAATTGCGGCCGCACGGCGTGGCCTCGGTCGCGGTGTCGCCGGGCTGGATGCGCACCGAGTTCGTGCTGGCCGGCCACCACACCGACGAGGCGCACTGGCATGAGCGCCCTGCCCTCGCACGCACCGAATCACCGCGCTACCTGGGCCGCGCCGTCGCGGCGCTGGCGGCCGACGCGCAGGTGATGCGCCGCAGCGGCCAGGTGCTGCGCGTGGGTGACCTGGCGCAGGACTACGGCTTCACCGACATCGACGGCCGACGCGTGCCCGCCTTCGAGATGGATGAAGCGTCGCCGTGACTCAGTGAGCCGGCACCGCGTCGCCTGAGGCCGCCGCGGCGCCATTGTCGACCGCGGTCGGCGCCAGCAGCTTGCCGAACACCAGCTTCACCGCCAGCAGCGCCACGCCGGCACCGCCGACGAGCACCGCATGCAGGCCCCAGAACTGCTGCCCCGGCATCGTCTCGAGGAAGCCGGCCAGCCAGCCGACGAAGGTGTTGGCGAGGAACAGGTGCAGGTAGTAGGTGCCCATCATCAGCCCCTCGAGCTTGTGCGGTGCGGTGCGCGAGTACAGCGCCAGGCCCACCGGCATCACGTTGGCGAAGCCGATGTCGTTGAGCACCGCGTAGCCGATCGCCCAGCCGAAGCCGACCTTCTCGCTCGAGTGGTCGACGATGCCGGAGGCGATCACCAGCAGTGCCGGCGCGGAGGCGGCGATCAGCGAGCCGAGCGCCATCTTCGTGACCTCGTCGGGCTCGCGGCGGCGCGTGGCCCACCAGCGCCAGAACGCGATCGAACCGATCATCGCCGCGGTGCTCGCGGYCGCGTCGATCGCCTGCAGCCAGCTCACCGGCACCTGCCAGCCGAACAGCACCAGGTCCATGTACTTCTGCGACCACAGCGGGAACGCGTTGTTGTACTGCTGGTTGCCGACGACCGTCATCATCAGCACCGGGATCAGCGCGACCAGCAGCACCAGGCGGCCCTTCTCGGTGCCGGTCATCGGTGTGCGCGGCACGGCGGCGGCCTTGTCGGTACGGCGCACGCGCAGCGGCTCGGGCGGCAGGTGGCGCCGGCCCGCGAGGTACACGAACAGGCCGATCACCATGCCGACACCGGCGGCGCCGAAGCC
>NZ_JBFUFP010001161.1:0-1631 GCF_056403375.1 Rhizobacter sp. P2_H2 | reverse complement strand
GCAGGAGATCGTGCAGGGCGACTTCGACCAGATCGACCTGTACGCCTCCAAGCTCGGTGCGCTCGAGACCTTCATCGCGCAGCAGGCCAAGGACGAGGTGCAGGCGAACGCGTCGGCGGTGTCGCTGGTCGACGCGAAGGAATCCGACCTGCGCGTGCAGCAGCGCTACATGCTGCAGCTGCAGGCCGCGCTGAACCCGCTGTCGCTGCCCGACTACCTGCGCAACTTCCTGTCGCAGGTGTGGAGCCAGGCGCTCGCCCAGGGCACGAAGTCGCACGGCGCCAGTTCCGAGCTGGTGCAGCGCCTGAAGCGCGCCGGCCGCGACCTGGTGATGAGCGTGCAGCCCAAGGGCTCGCCGGCCATGCGCAAGAAGTTCCTGATGCAGCTGCCGCCGCTGATGAAGGACCTGAACGAAGGCATGGCGCTGATCGGCTGGCCGGATGCGGCGCAGAAGGAGTTCTTCAGCAAGCTGCTGCCGGCGCATGCCGATTCGCTGAAGGGCCAGCCGCTGTCGGAGCTCGAATACAACCTGATGTCCAAGCAGCTCGAGGGCGTGTTCAACACGCCGCTGCCGGAACCCGACGGGCTGCTGCGCGACGTGCCGATGTCCAGCATGGGCGCCGCGCCGATCGAGCCGCACTTCTCGCCCGACGAAGCCAAGCGCATCGGCCTCGTGCAGGAGAGCGCGGTCGACTGGTCGGGCACCGTCGACATCGACCTGACCTCCGACACCGGACCTGACACCGAGCCCGGCGCGGGCGGCGACACGATGCCGGGGCCGCTGCACGTGGGCGGCGTCGACATCGACCTCGACCTGTCGCCGAACGAGCCGGCCGAGCCGTCGCACGGCGCGCAGCTGATGGACCATGTGAAGCTCGGCTTCGCGTACCAGATGCACCTGAACGACCAGTGGCAGAAGGTGCGGCTGAGCTACGTGAGCCCGGGGCGTGCGTTCTTCGTGTTCACGCGCGGCAAGCGCCACCACGAGACGGTGTCGCTGACCTCGCGGATGCTCGCGCGCATGTGCGAGACCGGGCGCTTCAAGGCGTTCGAGCAGGCCTACCTGATGGAGCGCGCCACCGCGCGGGCGCGCAAGCAGCTGGCGGCGCTGTCGGCGTCGTCATCGCAGCCAACAACACGCCATTGACGTAGCCCGGATGCCAATCCGGGGCCGCCGCATTCCCGGATTGGCATCCGGGCTACAGGCGACGCGCCATCTGCAGCGCGGCCAGCAGGCTAGCCGCATCGGCCCGGCCGGTGCCGGCGATGTCGAACGCGGTGCCGTGATCGGGGCTGGTGCGCACGAACGGCAGGCCCAGCGTCACGTTGACGCCCTGCTCCACGCCGAGGTACTTCACCGGGATCAGGCCGTGGTCGTGCGTCATCGCGACGACCAGGTCGAACTCGCCGCGGCGCGCGCGCATGAACACCGTGTCGGGCGCGTACGGGCCGCTCGCGTCGATGCCCTCGGCACGCGCGGCCTCGATGGCCGGGCGGATGATGCGGATCTCCTCGTCGCCGAACAGCCCGCCCTCCCCGGCATGCGGGTTCAGCCCCGCCACCGCGATGCGCGGCGCCGGCATGCCCCAGCGCGCGGCCGCCTGCCGCGAGATGCGCAGCGTCTGCAGCAC
>NZ_JBFUFP010001160.1:0-1631 GCF_056403375.1 Rhizobacter sp. P2_H2 | reverse complement strand
CGCCGGCCGACCTGGCCAACGCGCCCTTGCTGCGCACGCCGATCGAGCCGTGGACGCCGTGGTTCCGCGCGGCGGGCCTGGACTGGGGCGAGCCGACGCAGGGCACGAAGCTGGTCGACCTGGGGCTGACGCTGGAGGCGGCCGTCAGCGGCCAGGGCGTGGTGCTGGCAAGGCCGAGCCTCGCGCGGCCGTGGCTGGCGAGTGGCGCGTTGCGGCCGCTGTTTGCACTGGCGACGACGCCCACGCGGCAATACCGGCTGCTGCCGCATGCGGCCGACGGCGCGGCGGCGGAGTTTGCGCAGTGGCTGCGCGAGACCTGCGGCGCGGTGGCGAACGAAGCATTCGCCGAGGCGCGAGCGTTGGTGTCGGGTTAGTCCGGAAGATCTTTCCGATCGAGCAAGCGCCACACCCGACTAGCATGGCGGGCGCTCGCCCACCTCCGTTCGGGCTGAGCCTGTCGAAGCCAGCGCACCTCGCCGGCACTTCGACAAGCTCAGTGCGAACGGAGAACTACCCCGGATTTCAGGACCCTCCATGCCCGTGATCACCTGCATCGAAGACCTCCGCGTGCTCGCCGAGAAGCGCGTGCCGCGCATGTTCTACGACTACGCCGACTCCGGCTCGTACACCGAGGGCACCTACCGCGCCAACGAGAGCGAGTTCCAGAAGATCAAGCTGCGCCAGCGCGTGGCCGTCAACCTGGCCAACCGTTCGCTGCGCACGCAGATGATCGGTGTCGACGTCGCGATGCCGGTGGCGCTGGCGCCGATCGGCATGTGCGGCATGCAGCATGCCGACGGCGAGATCCTGGCGGCGCGCGCGGCCGAGAAGTTCGGCGTGCCGTTCACGCTGTCGACGATGAGCATCAGCTCGATCGAGGACGTGGCCGCGAACACCAAGGCGCCGTTCTGGTTCCAGCTCTACGTGATGAAGGACCGGGATTTCGTCGAGCGGCTGATCGACCGTGCCAAGGCCGCGAAGTGCGGCGCGCTGGTGCTGACGCTGGACCTGCAGATCCTCGGGCAGCGGCACAAGGACCTGAAGAACGGCTTGTCGGCACCGCCGAAGCCGACGATCGCCAACCTGATCAACCTGGCGACCAAGCCGCAGTGGTGCATGGCGATGCTGGGGACGAAGCGGCGCACCTTCGGCAACATCGTCGGCCATGTGAAGGGCGTGGCCGACATGTCGTCGCTGGGCTCGTGGACGGCCGACCAGTTCGACCCGACGCTGAGCTGGGCCGATGTGGAATGGATCAAGAAGCGCTGGGGCGGCAAGCTGATCCTGAAGGGGATCCTGGATGCGGAAGACGCCCGGCTCGCGGCCGACTCGGGCGCCGATGCGCTGATCGTGTCGAACCACGGCGGGCGGCAGCTCGATGGCGCCTTGTCGTCGATCGAGGCCCTCCCGSGCATCGTCGACGCGGTGGGGTCACGCATCGAGGTCTGGATGGACGGCGGGATCCGCTCCGGCCAGGACGTGCTGAAGGCCGTCGCGCTCGGCGCCAAGGGCACGATGATCGGCCGCGCCTTCATCTACGGCCTGGGTGCCATGGGCGAGGCCGGGGTGACGAAGGCGCTTCAGATCATCGCGAAGGAGCTGGATACGACGATGGCGTTTTGTGGGAGGAC
>NZ_JBFUFP010001159.1:0-1632 GCF_056403375.1 Rhizobacter sp. P2_H2 | reverse complement strand
CCTCGTGCACCCTGCCTTCCTCAAGCTCCTTAAGCGAACCGGCAACAAGGTTTCCCGCCAACGTCAACGCCTCGGCAAGCTCGTCGGTCTCCCGATCCTCGACGTTCTTAAGCTTAAACTCGAAGCCATTGCTCAACTGAACCTTGCATTTGAATGTAAAGTCGTCTTTTGCTGCTATGCGCTGATTCCCAAACTTCTCCTGGATCGACTCATATCCGCCATCCCGGTTCTTCACTTCTATTTTGCAAATAGAAGGTGCTTCAAGGCGAGTAGTTTTTCCGGTTATTTGCATGAAGTTGCTCCACAGCACAGTAAAACGATGCCCCATGCAGCAATCACACACAGATCACTCACAAGCAGGCGTTCCCCCTGTGTGACCGATCCGCTTTCCAAGTTCCACCCGGGGACAAACAGCTTCATCCCGTCCGGCCGGTTCGCACTCTCAGGTGCGTAGCTCGCGCCTCGGATCCCGCCTCAGCCGCCCCGCACGCCCAGCTTGAAACTGATCATCGCCCGCAGCTTGTTCGGCACCACCGGCTTCACCAGCAGGTGGAAGTTGTGCACCTGCRCATCCACCTCGTGGTTGGTCATCGTGCTGCCGCTCACCATGATGGCYGGCACGCCGGGCCCGAAGCGCTCTCGCAGCGCCTGGATCGCCTCCACGCCGGTGTGGCCGTGCTCCAGCCGGTAGTCGACGATCAGCAGGTCCGGCGGCTCATTCCCGGCCTCCTCGCTCTGCGCCCAGGCCCGGCTGGTGGCCACCGTCTCGAAGCTGCGCACGCTCGCGCCCCAGCCCTTCAGCAGCACCTCCAGCCCGTCGCGCACCGCCGGCTCGTCCTCGACGATCACGATACGGCGCCGGTCCAGCGTCAGCCCGATCGGCGCCTTGCCGCTCAGGGCCGGCGCCACCGCACGCGGTGCCTTGCCGGGCGGCAGCTCCAGCGAGAACACCGTGCCGTGCCCCGGCCGTGAACGCAGCGACAGCGGCGCCTCCATCAGCCCCGCCAGCCGCTTGACGATCGCCAGCCCCAGCCCCAGCCCCTTGCGCTGGTGCGGCGCCAGCGCGTCGCCCTGCGGCACCTGGTAGAACTCCTCGAAGATGCGCTCCTGCTCGCGCTCGCGGATGCCCACGCCGGTGTCCCACACCTGCAGCAGCAGCCGCGTGCCGCGCTTGCGGCAGCTCACCAGCACCGTGCCGTCCTGCGTGTAGCGGATCGCGTTCGACACCAGGTTGCGCAGGATGCGTTCCACCAGCACCGGGTCGGCGAACGCGTTGTGCGCCCCACCCCGGAACCGCAGCCCCAGCCCCTTCTCGAAGGCCGTCGGCTCGAAGTGCAGCTTGAGCCGCCCGAACAGCGCGCCGATGTTGAAATGCTCCGCCTGCGTCTCGACGCCGCCGGTGTCGATCTTCGTGATGTCGAGCAGCTCCGAGAACAGCCCCTCCAGCGCATCGACCGAGCCGTTGATGCTGTTGACGAGGTGGATCACCTCTTCATCGTGGCTGCGCTGGCGCAGCGCCTCGGCGAACAGCCCCATCGCATGCAGCGGCTGCCGCAGGTCGTGGCTCGCGGCCGCGAAGAACTGCGTCTTCGAGCGGTTCGCCACCTCGGCCTGCTGGCGCGCCGCATCGGC
>NZ_JBFUFP010001158.1:0-1638 GCF_056403375.1 Rhizobacter sp. P2_H2 | reverse complement strand
GCGACAACGGGCGCGACAACGGGCGCGACAACGGGCGCGACAACGGGCGCGACAACAACGGGCGCGGTGACAACAACGGCCGTGGCGAGAACAACGGCCGCGGCGATGGCGGCTGGGGCCGGCCGGAGCGGCCCGGCACGCCGGTGGCGCAGCAACCGCAACAGCAGCCGCAGCAACCTCAGCTGGGGCAGGCGCCGCAACAGCAGAGTCCGCAACCGCAGCAACAGCCCGGCTACACGCCGCGCCCGCGTCCGGGCCGTGACGTGCCCGATGCCGGCCAGCAGCCCGGCGGCAACCGCCCGCCGGTCGCGAACGCCACCCAGCCGCAGGCGCCGTCGGTGAACACGCCGGAGCGCCGTCATCCGATGCCGGTGAACCAGGAAGGCGAATCGCGGGGCCGTCCGCGGGTTGACCGCGGCGAGCGGCCTGCACCGGTCGGCGGCCAGCCGCAACTGCAGCCGCGCCCGGTGCCTCAGCAGCAGCAACCGGCGCAGCCCCAGGTGCAGCATCCGGCCGCGCCCCAGGTGCAACCGCCGCAGGCGCCGCAGCGTCCGCAACCGCAGGCACCGCAGCCGCCCCAACAGCCCCAGCAGCCGCCGCGCGTGCCCGAGGTGCGTGTGCCGCAGCAGGCGCAACCGCGCCAGGAGCAGCCGCGTGTCGAGCAGCGGCAGGAACGCCAGGACCGACCCGAGCGCCGCAACGAGCGCGAGAGCAACCGCTGAGGGTCAGCCGAGCATTGGTT
The DNA here is from genome assembly GCF_056403375.1 of Rhizobacter sp. P2_H2. NCBI lineage: Bacteria > Pseudomonadati > Pseudomonadota > Betaproteobacteria > Burkholderiales > Sphaerotilaceae > Rhizobacter > Rhizobacter sp. P2_H2. The sequence goes on along the minus strand of NZ_JBFUFP010001158.1, from coordinate 896 downwards.
TGAGGGCCGCCCAGACGTTGTTCAGCATCGTCGGGTGGGCCTTCGCGATCGGGTGGATGCGGTCGGGCTGGAACATCGTGTCGGCCTGCGGCGAATCGGCCACGCCTTTCAGCAGGAAGGGCACGAGGGCGGTGTCCTCCGTCTTCGCGACCTGGGCGAACAGCGCCGCGAAGTCGGCGCCGTACTGCCGCCCGTAATTCGGCGGCACCTGCATCCCGACCACCAGCACCTTGGCGCCGGCCTGCTTGGCGGCGCGCACCATCGCGAGCAGGTTGTCGCGCGTCATCGCGAGCGGCAGGCCGCGCAGCGCATCGTTGCCGCCGAGTTCGATCACGACGATGCCCGGCTGGTGCTGCTTCAGCAGCGCCGGCAGGCGCGAGCGGCCGCCGGAGGTGGTGTCGCCGCTGATGCTCGCGTTGACGACGGTGGCGGCGATCTTGTCGCGCACGAAGCGCTCGCCGAGCAGGGCGACCCAGCCTTCGCCGCGCTGCAGGCCGTACTCGGCCGACAGGCTGTCGCCGAGCACCAGCACGCGGCGCGGCGTGGCGGCGTGAGCCCCCGGCAGCGCGCTTGCCGTGGCAAGCAAGGTACAGTGAACCAGCAACGCGCGTCGCGTGAGCCGTCTACCTGCAGAAGCATTCATGTCCGAATCCATCATTTCCGTCGAGCGCGTCACCAAGCAGGTGCAGGACTCGACCGGTGTGCTGACCATTCTCCACGAGATCGACTTCGCGCTCGCCGCGCGGCAATCGGCGGCCATCGTCGGTGCGTCCGGCTCGGGCAAGAGCACCTTGTTGTCGATCATCGCGGGCTTGGACACGCCGAGCACCGGAACGGTTCGCCTGGCCGGCCACGATCTTTTCGCGCTCGGCGAGGACGCGCGCGCCGCGGTGCGT
>NZ_JBFUFP010001157.1:0-1640 GCF_056403375.1 Rhizobacter sp. P2_H2 | reverse complement strand
CTGCTGGCGCGTGCGCATGTGGACGTTTTGTCCGTCGGGCGGCGTTCTCCCGCGGCTGCGGCCTGGGGGCACGCCTCGTAAAATCAGCGGTTCGCTGCCCATGTCCAACACCTTGACCACCCCTGCCGCCACGGACACCCGCGTCGCCCATCCGCCGCGCTGGCGGCAGTTCTACGCGCTGACCAAGCCGCGCGTGGTGCAGCTGATCGTGTTCTGCGCCGTCATCGGCATGCTGCTCGCGGTGCCGGGCCTGCCGGACTGGAAGCCTGCACTGGCAGGCACGGCAGGCATCTGGTTGGTGGCGGCCGCAGCGGCGGCGTTCAACTGCCTGGTCGAGCAGCACATCGACGCGAAGATGGCCCGCACCGCCTGGCGGCCGACCGCCAAGGGCGAGCTGACCAACACGCAGACGCTGCTGTTCTCGGGCGTGCTGTGCGCCATCGGCAGTGCCGTCCTGTACCTGTTCGTGAACCCGCTGACGATGTGGCTGACCTTCGCCACCTTCATCGGCTACGCGGTGATCTACACCGTGGTGCTGAAGCCGCTGACACCGCAGAACATCGTGATCGGCGGTGCGTCGGGCGCGATGCCGCCGGTGCTCGGCTGGGCGGCGATGCGCGGCGAGGTCGGCCCCGAGGCGCTGATGCTGTGCCTGATCATCTTCCTGTGGACGCCGCCGCATTTCTGGGCGCTGGCGCTGTACCGCGTCGAGGACTACCGCAAGGCCGGCCTGCCGATGCTGCCGGTCACGCACGGTAACGAGTTCACGCGGCTGCAGGTGCTGCTGTACACCTTCGTGCTGTTCGCCGCGACGCTGCTGCCGTTCGTGTTCGGCATGAGCGGCTGGCTCTACCTGGCCGCGGCCGTGGTGCTGGGTGCGATGTTCACCGGCTACGCATGGAAGCTGTGGCGCTCGTATTCCGATGCGCTTGCGCGCCGCACCTTCCTGTTCTCGATCTGGCACCTGTCGCTGCTGTTCGCAGCGCTGCTGGTGGACCACTACCTGAGCCCCCTGCTGTGACGATGCAACGCCGATTCCTTGCCACCGCGTTCCTGTTCGCTGGTGTCGGCCTGCTGGCCGGCTGCGACAAGCTGCCGCAGCTCGCGTCGTCGACGCAGGCCTTCAAGGCGGTCGACATCACCGGTGCCGACTACGGCAGCGGCCTGTCGCTGCCCGACCAGAACGGCAAGACGCGCACGCTGGCCGATTTCAAGGGCAAGCTGACGGTCGTGTTCTTCGGCTACACGCAGTGCCCCGACGTCTGCCCGACCACGATGGCCGAGCTCGCCCAGGTCAAGAAGGCGCTTGGTGCCGACGGCGACAAGGTGCAGGGCGTGTTCATCACGATCGACCCGGAGCGCGACACGCCGGAGATCCTGAAGGCGTACATGGGCAGCTTCGACCCGAGCTTCGTTGCGCTGCGCGGCACGCCCGAGCAGACCGCGGCGGTCGCGAAGTCGTTCAAGGTGTTCTACGCCAAGGTGCCCGGCAAGACCGAGGGCAGCTACACGATGGACCACACCGCCGGCTCGTACGTGTTCGACACGAGCGGCAAGCTGCGGTTGTTCACGCGCTACGGCAGCGGCAGCGAGGCGTTGAAGTCGGACCTGCAGGCCTTGCTGAAGAGCACCTGAAACGC
>NZ_JBFUFP010001156.1:0-1641 GCF_056403375.1 Rhizobacter sp. P2_H2 | reverse complement strand
GTCCAGGCCGGGCCGGACGTGGTTGAACAGTCGGATGTCGAGATTCCGGTAGGCGTCGATCATCGGGGGCCTCGGAGGTAACAGGCCGAGTGGACGCCGCTGCAGGGTGCACTGCATCCTCATTCGGAAGGACGCCACGGCCCTGTCCCCCGCACTCCGGGGGACTCGCCACCACCCCCCTAGTTCGCGCTGTCGGACTCGCGCCGGCCTTTGCGTTTTCACAGTCAAGAGATGCCGTCCCGTGCGGCCTTGTCCGTGAATCCAACGAGGAGTGCCTGCCGTGAGTGTTGCCACCATCCCTGCGCCGTTCCTGGCCTTCGACAGCTTCAGCCCGCCGACCGAGTCCGAGACCTCGGTCGGCTACGGCATCTCCGAGCGCGCCGCGACGCGCTCGCCCTTCATCTCGGTGTACGAAGCCGGCGACGACGAGACGGCCTACGACGACCCGATGCGAGAGGCCTGTGCCGGCCTGATCGACGAGCTGCATGACGAGGAGTTCGACGAGGCGCTGTTCGAGCTCGAATGCCACGCCCGCGCGCTGCACGACCGGCAACTCTCCGCCGGCATGCCGCGCGGCCAGGCCGACCGGGCGGTGATGCAGCACTTCGCGCCGCTGGTGCGCGAATGCGAGGCGGCGGTCGACGCGATGGCGCAGCAATTCGGCCCGCGCCAGGGCGCCGGGCTGGTCGAGGGCGAGGTCGATGCCTTCGTCGACGGCTACACGCCGGCCGCGAGCCACGAGATGCAGCAGGAACCGCAGTTCGAACAGTTCTTCGGCAAGCTCCTCAAGAAGGTCGGCGGTGTCGTGAAGAAGGTCGCCGGCACGGCGATCCAGGGCATCACGAAGCTCACGCTCGGGCCACTGCTGTCGCGCATCAAGGCACTGGTCAAGCCGCTGCTGCAGCGCGTGCTGCAGAAGGCCATCGGCCACCTGCCGGCGCCGGTGCAGCCGATCGCGCTGCAGCTCGCGCGCAAGCTCGGGTTCGCACCGCCCGAGCCGGCACCGGCCCCCACGACCGCCACGGCCCCCGATGCCACCGCCGCGGATGCCGCCGCCGCCGGCGTGCAGGACGTGGCCGGCGCCGACGCCCCGCTGCCGCAGCAGGAGTTCGACCAGCAGGTCGCGAACGCCGTGCTCGCGCAGGACGAGACGCAGCTCGACATGGAGGTCGCGCAGTCGGTCGCGCTCGGCCAGGGCGAGGCGCCGCCGGTCTTCGCCGAGCTCGACGACGCGCGCGAGCGCTTCATCCACGAGCTGCAGGACCTGCGGCCCGGCGAGAGCCCGCAGCCGATGATGGAGAACTTCATCCCGGCCCTGCTGCCGGTGCTGAAGCTGGGCATCCGGCTGATCGGCCGGCCGCGCGTCATCAACTTCCTGTCGCCGYTGCTGGCGAAGTTGATCGCCAACCTGGTCGGCCCGCAGCAGGCGGCGGTGCTGTCGCGCGCGATCGTCGACTCCGGGCTGAAGCTGCTGAGCCTGGAGATGAGCGAGGAGGTGACGCAAGAGATGACGCAAGAGATGACGCAAGAGCAGGAGGCCGGCCTCGCCGCCTCGGCCGTCGCCGCCACCGTCGAGGAGACGGTGGGCCGCATCGCCGCGCTGCCCGACCATGTGCTCGACCAGCCCGAGCTGCTCGAAGG
>NZ_JBFUFP010001155.1:0-1646 GCF_056403375.1 Rhizobacter sp. P2_H2 | reverse complement strand
CCGATGCGCCGACCGCTGCCGCGGTGCGCCGCTACCTCGCGCAGTTCCTCAGCGACCCGCGCGTCGTCGAGATCCCCAAGCTGCTGTGGTGGCTGATCCTGCACGCCATCATCCTGCGCGTGCGGCCGGCCAAGTCGGCGGCCAAGTACGCAACGGTGTGGATGCCCGAAGGCTCGCCGCTGAAAGTGTGGACGCAGAAGCAGGCCAGGCTGCTGGCAGGCTACCTGGGCGAGCGCGGCCACCGGGTGCAGGTGGCCTTCGCGATGCGCTACGGCACGCCGGCGATCGGCCGCGAACTCGACGCGCTGAAGGCCGCCGGCGCCACCCGCATCCTGGTGCTGCCGATGTACCCGCAGTACTGCGCGGCGACGACGGCCAGCGTCAACGACGCGATCTACCAGTGGGCGCAACGGGTTCGCGCGCTGCCCGAGCTGCGCTTCGTCAACCGCTACCACGACGACCCGGCCTACATCGCGGCGCTGGCCAAGCGCGTGTCGGACCACTGGATGTCGCACGGCCGGCCGGACAAGCTGGTGATGAGCTTCCACGGCATGCCGCGCCGCACGCGCGATCTGGGCGACCCGTACCACGGCGAATGCCTGGAGACCGGGCGCCTGCTGGCGCAGCGACTCGACCTGAAGGACGACCAATGGCTCGTGACCTTCCAGAGCCGCTTCGGCAAGGCCGAATGGCTGCAGCCCTACACCGAGCCGACGCTGGTCGGGCTGGCAAAGCAAGGCGTCAGGCGCGTCGACGTGATGTGCCCGGGCTTCACCGCGGACTGCCTGGAGACGCTCGAGGAAATCGCGCAGGAGGCGCGCGATGCCTTCCTCGAGGCCGGCGGGGCGGAGTTCAACTACATCCCGTGCCTGAACGACCAGCATGAGTGGATCGCCGCGCTGAGCGCGATCGCGATCCGCCACCTGCAGGGATGGCCCGCCTGATCAGGCCGTCTTCAGCTTGAGGATGTAGACGAGCGCATCCGCCATCGCCTTGTCGAGCTCCATCGACTCGGCAAACTCGGTGCCCACCTGCCAGCTCGGCTGCCAGTCGTTGCGCACCAGCGCGGCCTGCCAGCTGGGGTGCTGGGTCGCCTTCTGCAGCGAGGCACGCAGGTTGGCCACCTGCGCATCGGACATGCCGGCCGGCGCGAAGATGCCGCGCCAGTTCGCCAGGTCGACGTCGAGGCGCTGCTCGCGGAACGACGGGATGCCGAACAGCCCGCGCCGCGAGCTGATCGCCAGCGCCCGCAGCTTGCCTGACGAGATGCCCGATTTCAGCTCGCCGAAGCCGGACACCGCCGCCGCCACCTTGCCGGCCGCCAGCGCCTGCATCACCTCGGCCCCGCTGCTCGACGGCACATAGACCAGCTTGCCCGGATCAGCCCCGGCCGCGCGCGCCACCAGCGCGGCGCACATGTGGTCGACGCCGCCGGCCCCGCCGCCGGCCAGCGGCACCTCGGCGATGTTCTTCACCAGCGCGGCCTGGAAATCCTTGATCGTCTGGAACTTCGAATCGGTCGGCACCACCAGCGCCAGCACCTCGCTGGTCAGGCGTGCAACCGGTTTCACGCGTGCCAGAGTGATGGCCGGGCGATTCAGCGCGATCGAGCCGACCATCACGAAGCCGCCGACCATCACCGAATC
>NZ_JBFUFP010001154.1:0-1648 GCF_056403375.1 Rhizobacter sp. P2_H2 | reverse complement strand
ACGCGCTGCTGCGGGTCGACAACCTGCTGTACCAGGTGAAGACGGGTGACTACCTGGGCCAGAACTACGGCAAGGTCACCAAGATTTCCGAGACGGACGTCTCGCTGCGCGAAATCGTGCAGGACGCGGCGGGTGAGTGGATCGAGCGTACGAGCTCTCTTCAGCTTCAGGAACGGGCGCGGTGAAGAACATGCAGGAGAAACAGATCATGGGTAAGTGGCAAGTTCGAAGCGTTGCGCTCGCGTTGCTCTTCGGTGCGTCCTTGTCTGCGTGGGCGCAGAACGCCATCCAGTCCATCAACAGCTCCCAACAGGCGGGTGCAGAGGTCGTGCGCATCGAACTGTCCGAGCCGCTGGCGGCGGTGCCGACCGGCTTCACGGTCCAGACGCCGCCGCGCATCGCGCTCGACCTGCCCGGGGTCGGCAATGCGATGGGCAAGTCGAACCTGGACATCAACCAGGGCAACATCCGCTCGATCAACATCGCGCAGTCGGGTGATCGCACGCGGCTGGTCATGAACCTCAAGACGGCGTCCAATTATCGGGCGCAGCTCGAAGGCAAGGTGCTGGTGGTGGTGATGGAAACGTCGGCACCGGCGGGCGGCATCGCTGCCACGGCCAAGGCGCCGGTGGCGGGTGAATCGACCCGCTTTGCGGAGAATCTGAACGACGCGCCGATGCCGCTGAAGGGCATCGACTTCCGTCGCGGCCAGGACGGTGCGGGCCGGGTCGTGGTCGACCTGCCGAACAACCAGGTCGGGGTCGACATCCGCCAGCAGGGCCAGAGCCTGGTGGTCGAATTCCTGCGCTCGAACCTGCCGGAGAACCTCCGACGCAAGCTCGACGTGACCGACTTCGGCACGCCGGTGCAGAGCGTCTCGACCTTCCAGAACGGTGACCGTGTGCGCATGGTCGTCGAGCCGCGTGGTGCCTGGGAGCACAGCGCGTACCAGACCGACAACCAGTTCGTGCTGGAAGTGCGCCAGCAGAAGCAGGATCCGAACAAGCTGGTGCAGGGGCCGGGTTATGCGGGCGAGAAGCTGTCGCTGAACTTCCAGAACATCGAGGTTCGCGCGCTGCTGCAGGTCATTGCCGACTTCACCAACTTCAACGTCGTCACGAGCGACACTGTCACCGGCAACGTGACGTTGCGCCTGAAGGATGTGCCGTGGGACCAGGCGCTAGACATCATCCTGCAGGCCAAGGGCCTGGGGCTGCGCAAGTCGGGCAACGTGATCTGGATCGCCCCGAAGGATGAGCTCGCGTCGAAAGAGAAGATCGACCTCGAGGCGAAGGCGCAGATCGCCAACCTGGAGCCGGTGCGCACGCAGTCGTTCCAGCTCAACTACACGAAGGCCGAAGAAGTGGCCAAGGGCCTGACCGGTCAGAACACGACGGGTGGCAGTGGCACCGCGTCGCGCATCCTGACGACCCGTGGCAGCGTGATCTTCGAAACCCGCACCAACCAGCTGTTCGTCAGCGACATTCCCTCGAAGCTCGAGGAAGTGCAGGCGATGATCACCAAGATCGACGTGCCAGTGCGGCAGGTGCTGATCGAAGCGCGCATCGTCGAAGCGAACGACAGCTTCGGTCGCTCGCTGGGGGCGAAGCTGGGCTACTCCGACTTGCGCGGCCTCAATGGTGGCGTG
>NZ_JBFUFP010001153.1:0-1649 GCF_056403375.1 Rhizobacter sp. P2_H2 | reverse complement strand
GGCCAGCACCGGCGCGGCGCCGATCGGCTGGCGCATCACGCCGGCGGTCGGCTCGAACACGCGGGCGAGCGTGGCCGCGAGGCCGGCCAGCGCGAAATCGCTGAACGCCGGGCCGATCAGCGTCACGCCGGCCGGCAGGCCGTCGCCGCGCATCGGGCCGGGCAGCGCATGGGCCGCCATGTCGAGCAGGTTGACGAAGTTCGTGTAGTGGCCGAGGCGGCGGTTCGGCTCGAACGGATCGGCCTGCAGCGCGGCCAGCGTCGGGTGCGTCGGCGCGCTCGGCACCACCAGCACGGCCACCTGCGCCCACATCGCCGCCGCCTGCCGCTGCGCCGCGGCCAGCGCGTACTGCGCTTCGAACAGCTCGTGCGCGGCCGGCGCGCGGCCGCTGCGCACGATCGCCGCGACGATGGGGTCGGCACCGGGCGGGTGGCCGTCGAGGAAGGCGCCGACCGCTGCATAGCGTTCGGCCACCCACGGCCCCTGGTACAGCAGCGCCGCGACGCGCGCGAGCGGCTCGAACGGCACCGGCACCAGCTTGCAGCCGCGTTCGCGCAGATGCGCCAGCGCGGCCTCGAAGGCGTCGCGCGCCTGCGCATCGCCGAAGAACTCCAGCGTGTCGGGCACGCCGACCGCGAGGTCCGGCAACGCGTCCAGCCGCAGCCGCGGTGGCAACGCCGTGCGGCTGAACGGATCCTGCGGGTCCGGCCCGGCGGCCTGGCTCGCAACCGCCCACGCGTCTTCCGGCGTCAGCGCGAACACCGAGATGCAGTCGAGGCTGCGGCAGGCCGGCACCACGCCGGTCGACGGCACCCAGCCCTTGGTCGGTTTCAACCCGCTGATGTGGCAGAAGCCGGCCGGCACCCGGCCCGAGCCCGCCGTGTCGGTGCCGAGCGCGAACGGCACCTGGCCGGTCGCGACCACGTAGGCCGAGCCGGAACTGGAACCGCCGCTCACATGGGCTGCATCGAACGGGTTCGGCACCGCGCCGTACGGCGATCGTGTGCCGACCAGGCCGGTCGCGAACTGGTCGAGGTTGGTCTTGCCGACGGGAATCGCGCCGGCATCCACGAGGCGTTGCACCGCGGTCGCATGCTGCGCGGCCGGGCCGCTTGCGAAGCCCGGGCAGGCGGCGGTGGTCGGCAGCCCGGCCACGTCGATGTTGTCCTTCACCGCGAACGGCAGGCCGAAGAGAGGCCGCCGCTCCCACAGCGCCGCGCCTTCGCCGCGCGCGCGGGCATCGCAGGCCTCGGCCTCGGCCAGCAGTTCCTCCTCGGGCCGCAGCGCGATCCAGGCCGAGGCCGCATGCCGTGCACGCTCGTGCAGCACGCGCTCCATCAGGCGGCGCACCGTCAGGGTGCCTTCGCGCAGCGCCTGCTGCAGTTCACGCAAGGTCCGGGGCTCGAGGGACATGGGATCGGGCTCCACAAATCAGTGAATGCGATCTTGTATGCAAGTTGCGAGCCATGGTTTTCCCTCATGTTGCGTGGGTGCCGATACGCTCCTTCGGGGGTGTTTCAACGCCGCCAGGGATGGATGCATGAACGTACACTTTTCGACTCACTCACAGCAGTACGGCCACGCATGAAGGCGGTCTCCAAGAAGGTCAGCAAGACCCCACCCCCCAAGCCGGTGCGCAAGCGTGCCGC
>NZ_JBFUFP010001152.1:0-1650 GCF_056403375.1 Rhizobacter sp. P2_H2 | reverse complement strand
GCAGTGGGCGCAGCACCGGTGCCTCGACCTGGCAGCGCGGCATCGCATGCGGGCAGCGCGGATGGAAGGCGCAACCCGGGGGAGGCGCCAGCGGCGATGGCAATTCCCCCTGGATGGGCAGGTACGCGCGGCGGGTGGTGTCCAGCCTCGGCAGCTCGGCCAGCAGCGCCTGCGTGTAGGGGTGGTTCGGCGCGCTGAAGATCGTCTCGGTCGTCGCCACCTCGACGATGCGGCCCAGGTACATGATCACGACGCGGTCCGACACGTGCCCCACCACGCCCAGGTTGTGGCTGATGAAGAGGTAGGTCAGCTCGAACTCGCGGCGCAGCGCGAGGAACAGGTTCAGCACCTGCGCCTGGATCGACACGTCGAGCGCCGCCACCGCCTCGTCGCAGACGATCAGCCGCGGCTTCAGCGCGAGCGCACGCGCGATGCCGATGCGCTGGCGCTGCCCGCCCGAGAACTGGTGCGGATAGCGCTGCGCGTAGCCGGGGTCGAGCCCCACCTGGCGCATCAAGCCCTCGACGTACTCGGCCTTCTGCGATGCCTTCACGAGCCCGTGCACCACCGGCGCCTCGCCGACGATGTCCATCACCCGCATGCGCGGGTTCAGCGAGGCCATCGGGTTCTGGAAGATCATCTGCACGCCCAGCCCCCAGGCGCGGCGCTCGGCGGCGTCCATCGCGGCCACCGGCTTGCCGAGGAAGCTGACGCTGCCCTCGGTCGGCGGCGTGATGCCGGCGATCACGCGGCCCAGCGTCGACTTGCCGCAGCCGGATTCGCCGACCACGCCGATCACCTCGCCAGGCCGGATCTCGAGGTCGACGCCGGCCACCGCCTGCACCACCGACGCGCGGTGGCCGGCCCCCAGCAGGTTGGCGATGCGTCCGGCCAGGTCGATGTCCTGCACGAAGCGCTTGGAGACGCCGCGCAGCTGCAGCAGCGGCGCGGTCGTGCTCACGGAGGCGGGTTCGAGAACGGTGGTGTCCATGCGGTGTTCAGGCCGGCTCGGGCGTCAGCATGTTCCAGCAGCGCACCGTCTTGCCTGCGGGGCCGGGCGCGGCCTGCGGCACCGCGAGGCAGGCGTCGCTCGCGTGGCCGCAGCGCGGCCTGAAGGCGCAGCCCTGCGGCAGGTTCAGCAGCGAGGGCGTCATGCCGGGGATCTGCCGCAGCAGCGTGCCGTGCGTGGCGCGCGTCGGGATCGAATCGATCAGGCCGCGCGTGTACGGGTGCGACGGATTGCCGATCACGTCGGCCGTCGCGCCGCTCTCGACGATGCGCCCGGCATACATCACCGCGATGCGGTCGGCCAGGCCGGACACCACCGCCAGGTCGTGCGTGATCCACATCATCGCAGTACCGGTCTCGCGGCACAGCTTCTGCACCTCGTACAGGATCTGCGCCTGGATCGTCACGTCGAGCGCGGTCGTCGGCTCGTCGGCGATCAGCAGTTTCGGGCGGTTCAGCAGCGCGATCGCAATCGCCACGCGCTGGCGCATGCCGCCCGAGAGCTGGTGCGGATAGGCCTTCAGGCGCTCGCCGGGCGACGGGATGCCGACCATCGCGAGCGCGTCGCGGGCCCGGGCGAGCGCGGCCTGCGCACTCACCTTCTCGTGCGCATGGATCGCCTCGACCATCTGCGTGTCGACG
>NZ_JBFUFP010001151.1:0-1651 GCF_056403375.1 Rhizobacter sp. P2_H2 | reverse complement strand
TGCCCGCAGTCCGTGCAAGCTCTGAAAGCCTCCCTGCCTGTCAACCGCACGGATCGCCTCAGCAACAGGAAGCGCAGCCCGCTCGGGAAGAATTTCTCGGCGGCACCGCTTTCTGAGCCATCAGCAAGGATTCGCCCTTCGACGAGTTCGCGCGACTGACACACCGGGCAGATTGAAGGGTTCCTCATGGCAGCATTGATGCGGAGAACTCCGGCTTCAGGTCGGTCACGGAGAAGTCACCACTGCATGCGCAACCGAGGCGGCGATCGTCACCTAGATCGCCCATCGAAGTGCGTGACCGGAACAGATGCGAGATCGATGCCTTCCAAGCATCGGATATTGATCGCAGCCATGTCATTGCCCTTTGGATCCTTGCCTTCCGCGTAAGGGTGGATACCGCAGGCCGGGCAGAAGCGGTGCTTCAGCAGATGCTTGTTGAACAAGTAGACGCGAGATGCGTCCTCCGGGGTGGAGACCTTCAGCGAGTCTCTGGGCACGAACCAAAGAAGCGAGCCCTTTCGTTGGCACATGGAGCAGTTGCAAGACATCGCGCCCTTGATCTCGCCTTCGACTTCAAAGGCGACGTTGCCGCAGTGGCAGCTTCCCTGGTGTTTCATGGCAGTTCTCCCGTTGAGCAAACTTGCGAACGCAATGATGCACGCTCCGGTCAAACGCTATCACGCCGCGATCGCCACAGCCTCCTCTTCCACCCTCCCCGCCCCCATCCGCACCACCCGATCCGCCACATGGAAATACCGGTCGTCGTGCGAGATCACGACCACCAGGTGCCCCTTCGCGCGCAGCTCGGGCAGCAGCTCGGTGTAGAACAGGTGGCGGAAAGCCGGGTCCTGGTCGGCCGCCCATTCGTCGAACACCAGCACCGGCCGGCCTTCGAGCCACGCATGCACCAGCGCCAGCCGCTTGCGCTGGCCGGTCGACAGGTCGGTGGTGCTGAACGCGCCGTCGCGCACCGACACCTTGTGCGCGATCTCCAGCCGCTCCAGGTAGGGCTGCGCCGCTTGCGGCAGCGGCTGCGGCGCCCCGCCCTCGCCGGCCAGGTCCTGGAACAGGTAGAAATCGGAGAACACCGTCGTGAACAGCTGCCGGTAGTCGTCGCGCGTCGCATCGGTCACCGGCCGGCCGTCCAGCCGCAGCTCGCCCTGCTGCGGCGCATACAGCCCGAGCAGCAGCTTGATCAGCGTCGTCTTGCCCGAGCCGTTGTCGCCGACGATGAAGACCAGCTCGCCGCGGCGCAGCACCAGGTCGATCGGGCCGAGCACGAAGGCCTCGCCGCCGCCCTCCGGCGCATCGAACGCATAGCGCACGCCGCGCAGCTCGATCGAATCGGCGAACGTCACCTCACCGGCCGGCCGGTCCAGGTGCAGATGCGGCTCGGGCGTCGCGAAGCGCAGCGACAGGTCGCCGATGCGCTGGAACGCCACCTTCGCGCGCCCGATGTTCGGCAGCACGCCCACCAGCTGGTCGATCGGCCCCTTCAGGAACAGCAGCACCAGCACGAAGCCGCTCAGCACCGCCGGCGCCACCGTGCTCGCCGCGGCCCAGCCGAGGATCACCGCGATCAGCAGGAAGAACAGCGCCGAGCCGAACGCGCTGCCGACCACGTAGGTGTTGATCGCGCGCTGGTTGACCG
>NZ_JBFUFP010001150.1:0-1653 GCF_056403375.1 Rhizobacter sp. P2_H2 | reverse complement strand
ACTCCGGTCAGGCGCTGATGCAGTCGCAGCGTCTGGCGAAGTCGGTGTCGCAGGCCCTGATCGGCAGTGCGCAGGCCTTCCCCGAGGTGAAGGAAAGTACCGAGGTGCTGGCGCGCAACGTGCGCGGCCTGGCCAAGGGCGACCAGAACGTCGATGCGGCGCCGGGCGTCGTGCAGGACACGCTGGAGCCGCTGCTGCCGCTGATCGACCGCGCCGAGAAGAACGCGAACACCGTGCTGGCACAGCAGAAGATCCTGACGCAGGTCGGCCAGGCGCTGCGCGCGATCAACCGCCAGTCGTCCGACCTGCTGGAAATCGCCGAGACGGTGTCGTCGCTGAAGCTGCAGCAGGAAGCCTCGCCGGCCGAGCTGTCGGCGGTCGGCCAGCTCGTGATGCTGACGCAGCGCATCGGCAAGTCGGCCAACGAATTCCTGACCATGGAAGGCGTGAGCCCCGAGGCCGTGTTCCTGCTGGGCAAGGACCTGAACTCGTTCCGCGAAATCGCCGACGGCCTGTCGAACGGCAACGCCGAACTGCGCCTGCCGGGCACCAAGGACCCGCAGACCAAGGAGCGCCTGACCGCGCTGCTGAAGCAATACGAAGAGACGCGGACCCAGGCCAGCTCGATTCTGGGCAACCTGCAGGGCCTGGTGTCGGCCCGTGAAGCGCAGTCCGCGATCATTGGCGACAGCGAACCGCTGCGCAAGGGCCTGGAAACGGTGCAGGACCGCCTGTCCACCGTCACCGGCTTCAACGTCGTGAACCTGGGCCTGCTGGTGCTGTCGGCCGTCGTGCTGGCCCTCGGCGGCGCGGGCTTCCTGCAGCTGTATGTGCGAGACCAGGCGCAACGTGCCGCGCTCGCCGAAAACCAGCGGCTCGAAGCCGAACGCCAGGAACAGGAAGCCAAGCGCGTCAACGACGCGAACCAGGCGGCCATTCTGCGATTGATGAACGAACTGCAGACGGTTGCTGAAGGCGACCTGACGCAGCAGGCCACCGTGACGGAAGACATCACGGGCGCCATCGCCGACTCGGTGAACTACACGGTGGAAGAGCTGCGCACGCTGGTGTCGCAGGTGCAGGGCACGGTGGGTCGGGTGACCGAAACGACGCAGCAGGTGGAAGCCACGTCGACCGAACTGCTGGCCGCGTCCGACGAACAGCTGCGCGAGATTCGCGAAACCGGCGAGTCGGTGCTGCAGATGGCCGGCCGAATCAACGACGTGTCGAGCCAGGCGCAGCAGACGGCCCAGGTGGCGCGTCAATCGCTGCAGGCTGCCGAGACCGGCCTGACCGCGGTGCAGAACACGATCGGCGGCATGAACTCGATCCGTGACCAGATCCAGGAAACCTCCAAGCGGATCAAGCGGCTGGGCGAGTCGTCGCAGGAGATTGGCGAAATCACCGAACTGATTTCCGACATTACCGAACAGACCAACGTGCTGGCACTGAACGCCGCCATCCAGGCCGCATCGGCCGGTGAAGCGGGTCGAGGCTTCTCGGTGGTTGCGGAAGAAGTGCAACGGCTGGCAGAACGTTCCGGCGACGCCACGCGGCAGATTGCGGCCCTGGTGAAGACCATTCAGACCGACACCCAGGATGCTGCGGCGGCCATGGAACGCTCGACGCAGGGCGTGGTGGAAGGAACCCGGC
>NZ_JBFUFP010001149.1:0-1657 GCF_056403375.1 Rhizobacter sp. P2_H2 | reverse complement strand
GCACGGTGAACGAGAAGTCGGTCTTCCCCTCGTGCGAGATGTTCTGGATGATCACGTCGACGTCGATGTTCGCGTCGGCCACCGGGCCCAGGATCTGGTACGCGATGCCCGGCTTGTCGGGCACGCCCATCACGGTGATCTTGGCCTCGTCGCGGTTGAACGCGATGCCCGACACAACGGCTTGTTCCATTTTCTCGTCTTCCTCAAAGGTGATCAGGGTGCCCGAGCGCGCTTCCTCGGTGATGTCGATGTCCCACGGCGTGAAGCTCGACAGCACGCGCAGCGGCACGCGGTACTTGCCGGCGAATTCCACCGAGCGGATCTGCAGCACCTTGGAGCCGAGGCTCGCCATCTCGAGCATCTCCTCGAAGCTGATGGTGTGCAGCCGGCGTGCATCGGGAACGATRCGCGGGTCGGTCGTGTAGACGCCGTCGACGTCGGTGTAGATCAGGCATTCGTCGGCCTTCATCGCGGCTGCGACCGCCACCGCCGAGGTGTCCGAGCCGCCGCGGCCGAGCGTCGTGATGTGGCCGTCGGCATCGATGCCCTGGAAGCCGGTGATGACCACCACCTTGCCCTGCGCCAGGTCGGCGCGCACGCRGGCGTCGTCGATGCTCTGGATGCGCGCCTTCGTGTACGAGCTGTCGGTCTGCACCGGCACCTGCCAGCCGGCGTAGCTGACGGCCTGCATCCCCTCGGCCTGCAGCGCGATCGACAGCAGGCCCACCGAGACCTGCTCGCCGGTCGACGCGATCATGTCGAGTTCACGGTCGATCGCCGTGGTCGGCGAGGCCGGCGACAGCTCTTTCGCGAGGCCGAGCAGGCGGTTCGTCTCGCCGCTCATCGCCGAAGGAACGACCACCATCTGGTGGCCGGCGCGGGCCCATTTGGCAACGCGTTTCGCGACGTTGCGAATGCGCTCCGTGCTGCCCATGGAGGTGCCGCCGTACTTGTGAACGATGAGTGCCATGAAAGAGGTCTTGCCGCGAGTGGAGAAAAGGGTCGCGAGTCGATCGCAACCGGGCATTTTAACCGCGCGGAATGCGCCGCCAGGCCAGGCTCACCTGCGCCTGCCCCGGCAAGCCGATCACGCGGGCGTCGATGCCGAGGCCCGGCACGAAGAGCAGTTGCCCGCCGCTCCAGACGAGCGGACCGTCGCGGTCCCATGCCGGCACCGCTGCCGCCTGGTACTGCTTCTTCAGGCTGCGCGGCGGCCGGCCGAGGCCGGCCTGGAATTGCTCGCCGCCTTCGCGTGCGCGCAGCACGAGCGCGCCCAGCCATGCGAGCGGAATGCCGTCGTGCTTCACGCGCGTCGCGACGAGCTCGCCGCCCCAGCCCGGCAAGGCGTGGCGGCCGGCGCGGCGGATGCTCAACGCCGATTCGCGTTCCGGAGTTCCCGCAGGGGTCGGCAGCGATGCCACGAAGCCAAGGCGGCCGCGGTGCACGCGCAACTCGCCCCCCCTCGCCGGCCAGGCGCCCTGCCCGCCCAGCTCGTGCTGCAGCCGCAGCACGAGGCTCGCCGGCGCCGGCTGGCCGATCGACGCGAGCCAGCCGCGCAGCGCGTTCGATTGCCGCGCTTCGCTGAGCATGCGCCACTCGGTCACGATGAGGCCACGCGCATCGGCCACGCGTTCGAGATCGATCGCCGCCAGTTCGT
>NZ_JBFUFP010001148.1:0-1658 GCF_056403375.1 Rhizobacter sp. P2_H2 | reverse complement strand
GCCCTGGATGGCGTAGTCGTAGCCGGCGCGATCGGCATAGGGGCCGGTCTGGCCGAAGCCGGTGATCGAGCAGTAGACGAGGCGCGGGTACAGCGCGCGCAGCGCCGCGGCGCCGAGCCCGTAGCGGGCCATGTCGCCGACCTTGAAGTTCTCGATGAAGACGTCGCACTGCGCTGCCAGCCGGCGGATCAGGGCCTGGCCCTGCGGCCGCGCGATGTCGACCGTGATCGAGCGCTTGTTGCGGTTGGTGCCGAGGTAGTAGGCCGCCTCGGCGGTGTCCTCACCGTCGCGGGCCTTCAGGAAGGGCGGGCCCCAGCCGCGGGTGTCGTCGCCGCCGCTGCCGTCGCGCAGCGGGCGTTCGACCTTGATCACGTCGGCGCCGAGGTCGGCGAGCGTCTGGGTGCACCAGGGGCCGGCCAGCACCCGCGACAGGTCGAGGATGCGGACGCCCGACAGCGGCTGCGGCGGGGAGGGGGGAGTGCTCATGCGGGCGATTGTGGCGCCGCGGGTCGGGATAATGGACCGATGCCGCTTGACCGAGTTTCCCGACTTTGCATCGCCGCGTGCGCGGCCCTGGCGGCCTGCACGCCGTCGCTCGACTGGCGCGAGGTCCGCCCCGTGGGCGCCGGMGTGCTCGCGTTGTTCCCGTGCCGGCCTGCGCAGGATGTGCGGGTGGTGGCCCTGKCCGGCAGCCCGCTGACGATGAGCCTGCAGTCCTGTCAGGCGGYCGGTGCGACCTTCGCGCTCAGCGTCACCGATGCGCAGGACCCCGCGCGCGTCGCCGCGACGCTCGACGCGCTGCGGGTGGCTGCCGCCGGCAACCTGGGCGGAGTCCCGGTCGTTGCCGCGGCCGCCTCGGTGTCCGGCATGACGCCGAACCCGCTGGCGCAGCGCGTCCGGGTCGACGGGCGCTTTCCGGACGGCACGCAGGTGCACCAGGAACTGCTGTTTTTCGTCAAGGGCACCGTGGTCTACCAGGCGACGGTGCTCGGCGCGCGCGTGGACGCGTCGGCCGTCGACACGTTTTTCGAGGGGCTGAAGCTCGCCGCATGACGCCGTGTGTCAGCGCCGGACGGCCCGCCGGCGTTGTAGTCACATGACGGTTTGGTGCACATGTGTGGTTTTTGTGGCGAGTCGAGGCCACGCCACAAGCCGCAGCCACCAAGTCGGCAGCTCGAACTGCCGATAATCGAAAACCATGCCCGGTCTTCTCATCATTGCCCACGCGCCGCTGGCGTCATCGCTGAAAGCGGTGGCACAGCACACCTTCCCGGACTGTGCCCGGTTGGTCGAGGCGCTCGATGTGCTGCCCGGCATGCCGGTGGAGGAGGTCGAGCAGCAGGCGCGCGAGATGCTGGGCCGCGTGAGCAACCCCGACGCGCTGATCTTCGCCGACGTGTTCGGCGCCACGCCCTGCAACGTGGCGCAACGCCTGGCCGACGGCCTGCACGTCAAGGTCATCGCCGGCGTCAACGTGCCGATGCTGTGGCGCTCCCTCTGCTATGCCGACGAATCCCTCGACGCGATGGTGGCACGTGCGATGGCGGGTGCCACGCAAGGCGTGATGCAAGTGGCCTCCGCGCGTCCGCAGAACCAGGCCTTCAAACCAGGCGGAAATGACCAAAACCAGCATCACCATCAGCAATAAGCTCGGCCTG
>NZ_JBFUFP010001147.1:0-1658 GCF_056403375.1 Rhizobacter sp. P2_H2 | reverse complement strand
CCGCATCGCTGCGGGCCCCGTCAATACTGGCTCCTCGACCTGGGCTCGAACCAGGAACCAACGGATTAACAGTCCGCGCTTCTGGCGAGCAGAGACCACATCCGATCGCGCCCGGCACGTGCTGGGCGCTGGCCGAGACGCGGCGCCGCATGGCCTTGTGCTTTGCGGAGGCGGGGGTGTTCGTCTGGTAGGTCGGCTTCACGTGTTGATGCGGTAGACCTCGCCTTGGATCGAGGCCACCCACAGCGCGCCGTCAGCCGCGAAAGACAGGCCCGATATTTCGTTCTGGTTGAGGTTTTGCGTGCTCGCGTCCAAGCGCCGCAGCTCAGTGAGTTGGCCGGTGCCGTCGATGCGCAACTCAACCAGCAGTGCGCCGCTGCTGACCGAGCCAAACCACAGGTGGCCGGTGGCTGGCGCGATGGCCAGGCCGGCGCCCGTCTGCACGCCAAACGGCGCGGTCACTGCGGCAAGCTGCGCGCCGCTGGCCGCGCTCAGCTCGATGATGCGGTTGGCCGGGCCATTGCTTTCGGTCAGGTAGATATGGCCATTGGCCGGGTTGAAGGCGGCGCCGGTGAGCCGGTAGGTCGCATCGAGATTCAGGGTTGCAATCACCGCGCCGCTGCCGGTATCGACGGCAAGCACGCGGTCGTTGCCGCTCACGCTGCCGTTGAACACCAGCAAACTGCCCGCGGGCACGGTGCTGCTGCCCAGGGTCATGGCGGCCGTCAGCACGTGCAGGCCGATGTTGTTGAAGACGATGATCGAGCCGAAGGCGGCACTCAAGGTCAGGGTTTGCACGGTCTGGCCGGTGGCCGGGTCGATGCGCAGCAAATGAGCCGGGCTGGCCTGGTCGCTAACCCACAAATGGCCGCTCACTGGGTCGACTGCCACATCCCCCAAGCTGCTGTTGCCGATCGGCACGTTCACGCGCACCGTGTTCAGGGCCAGCGTCGCGCTGCGGCCGCCGGCCGTGCTCACGCTCACCGGGCCCAGACCGTGTGACGGCAGCGCGACGCGGTCGATGCTGGCGCTGGTGTTGTTCGTCACCTCGATATGGACGCTCGGGTCGAACGGTGTGTCGTTGGCACTGGCGCCTGCAAACTGGTAGCTGGCGTTGCCCTCAACAAAACCAGTCCCCGTCACGATGATGCGGCTTTGAATGTCCACGCTGGTGAGCGTGGGCACGATTTGCAGCAAGGGCTGGCTGGCCGACCCGAACACCTGCACGCCGAAGGCGCCGTTCAATTGCGTGGGCAGCGTCAGGCCGGCGCTGCTGCCGTCTGCGGCGGCGGACGATGGGCTGAGTTTCACCATGCCCAGGCTGCCATTGCCGTCGATGAAGCGCAGCAGCACATCGGTGGCGGTGCTCAAGCCCTGGCCGCTCAGGCTGACGGCTTGCCCGGCATGGGCCGATGCCTGCACCGGGTCGGCCGGGGTGCCGGTCGGGGCGACCGCGTCCACGCTGGCCACGTTGACACTGAAGGGCGTGCTCGTGCCGCCGATGGTCTTGACGCTGATCGGGCCGAAGGCAGCGTCGCTCAGCGGCAGCACCACGCGCGTGAAGCGGCCCAGGTTCTCGGGGCCGGCAGTGCGGGTGCGGTCCAGCAGATTGAGCGTGCCGAAACGGTACTCGGTGTCAGCCGCTTCCAGTATGCCGG
>NZ_JBFUFP010001146.1:0-1659 GCF_056403375.1 Rhizobacter sp. P2_H2 | reverse complement strand
ATGCTGGCGGTGCTCGACCCGGAGCCGGCGCCGTCCGCGCCTGCACCACTCTCGTCGCTCGACGAAGGGAGCGCGCCATGATGATGACGCTCGCGCAAGCCCACGCGCTGCTGCCCGGCTCGACGCTGGTCGGCGACGGCGCGCTGCCGATCGCGCGCGTGCATTCCGACACCCGCACGCTGCAGCCGGGCGACCTGTTCGTCGCGCTGCGCGGCGAGCGCTTCGATGCGCACGACTTCCTCGCGCAGGCCCAGGCCGCCGGCGCGGTCGCGGCGATCGCCGAACGCGGCCTGGCCGCCGACGGCACCGGCCTGCCCGGCCTGCAGGTGGCCGACAGCAAGGCCGCGCTCGGCCAGCTGGCCGCCGCGTGGCGGGCGCACTGCGCGTTGCCGCTGATCGCGGTGACCGGCAGCAACGGCAAGACCACCGTCACGCAGATGCTGGCGTCGGTGCTGCGCGCCTGGCTCGGCGAGGCGGCGTTCTCGACGCAGGGCAACTTCAACAACGACATCGGCGTGCCGCTGACGCTGCTGCGCCTGCGCCAGGACGACACCTGCTGGCACCGCGCCGGCGTGGTCGAGCTCGGCATGAACCACCCGGGCGAGATCGCCACGCTGGCCGCGATGACCGCGCCGACGGTCGCGCTCGTCAACAACGCGCAGCGCGAGCACCAGGAGTTCATGGCCACCGTCGAGGCGGTGGCGCGCGAGAACGGCACGGTGATCGAGGCGCTGCCGCCGACCGGCGTCGCGGTGTTCCCGGCCGACGACGACTACGCGCCGGTCTGGCATGCGCTGGCCGCGTCGCGCCCGACGCTGACCTTCGCGCTGCAGGGCGCGGCCGACGTGACCTGCGATGCCGAGTGGGTCGGCGACCACTGGTCGCTGATGCTGCACACCCCGGCCGGCTTCCAGGCGGCCGACCTGCGCATCGCCGGCCGCCACAACGTGAAGAACGCGCTGGCCGTCACCGCCTGCGCGCTGGCCGCGGGCTGCCCGCTGGAGGCGATCGTGCAGGGGCTGGCGGCGTTCGAGCCGGTCAAGGGCCGTTCGCAGCTGAAGACTGCCCAGGTGCACGGCCAGCCGGTCACGCTGGTCGACGACACCTACAACGCGAACCCCGATTCGGCGCGTGCCGCGATCGAGGTGCTGGCGCAGCTGCCCGGCCCGCGCTGGCTGCTGCTGGGCGACATGGGCGAGGTCGGTGACCAGGGCCCGGCCTTCCACACCGAGATCGGCGCGTTCGCGCAGGCGCGCRGCATCGAATCGCTGTGGACGGCCGGGGCGCTGAGCCGCCACGCGGCCGACGCCTTCGCCGGTGCGCGCCACTTCGACGACGTGGCGGCGCTGGTCGCCGCGCTGCCTGCGGCCCCGGCGTGTGCCGCGGTGCTGGTGAAGGGCTCGCGCTTCATGAAGATGGAACAGGTGGTGGCCGCGCTGCAGCGCAGCGGCGCCGAAGTACCTGGCAATGGCAACACCAGAGGATCGAACGATGCTGCTTAGTCTTGCCCAGTGGTTGCAGGGTGCCTACCCCGACCAGCTCGGGTTCCTGCGGGTGTTCCAGTACCTGACGATGCGTGCGGTGCTGGCGGCGTTGACCGCGCTTCTGATCGTCCTCGCGTTCGGCCCGATGGTGATCCGCCGCCTGAGCGCGCTGAAG
>NZ_JBFUFP010001145.1:0-1660 GCF_056403375.1 Rhizobacter sp. P2_H2 | reverse complement strand
CATGGAAGATCCCTTTCAGGACGGCAGCGGTTCGAACCGCAGCGCCTGCATCTCGTGGACGAGCGCGGCCAGCAGCTGCGGCTCGCTCTGGCGGATGAAGAAATGCCCGCCGTCGAGCCAGGTCAGCGAGAACAGCGTGCGGGCCTCGCGGCGCCAGGCAGCGAGGCGCGACGCGTCGATGTCGTCCTGGCGGCCGCCGAAGGCGTGGATCGGCATGTCGAGCGGCCCGCTCCTCACGTCCGGAACGCTCGCGCAGACGCGGTAGTCGGCGCGCAGGGCATCGAGCGTGATGTGCAGCATCTCGGGGCTTGCGAACACCTCCTCCGGCGTGCCGCCCTGGCGGCGCAGGTCGGCGATCAGCTGCGCGTCGGTGTCCTTGTTGGCGAAGCGCTGCGGGTCACGCTGCGACGGGGCCGGGCAGCCGCTGACGAACAGCGCCGCCGGGGCCGGCAGCCCGCGTTCGCGCAGGCGCTGCGCGATGCCCCAGGCCAGCAGGCCACCCATGCTGTGGCCGAACAGCATGAAGCTGCTGGCCGTCGTCATCGCGGCCGACTGCTCGTCGCACAGGCCCGCCACCAACGCGGCGAACGATTCGACGAACGGCTCGCCCAGGCGGCTGCCGCGACCGGGCAGCTCGACCGGCACGACCTGCACCCACGGCGGCAGCGAACGCCGCCAGCGCAGGTACATCGTCGCGCTGGCGCCGGCGCACGGCAGGCACAGCAGGCGGACGCCGGCGTGCATCAGCGCGGCGCCGCGGCCTGCTCGTCCATCCAGCGGCGCAGCGACAGCGGTCGCATGTCGGTCCACGCCGCATCGACGAACGCGAGCACCGTCTTCTTGTCACCGCTGGCGCCGGGCACCGCGGTCCAGCCGGGTGGCACGGCCTTCCAGTGCGGCCAGATGGAATATTGATCCTCGTGGTTGACGAGGACGATGAAGGTTTCGTCGTCGCGGTCGAAGCAGCTGGTGGACATGGCAAGGCCCGTGGTTCGYGCAGTGATGCGCCTTGCCTTCCATGACGAGCCGGCCGCGGCTTTGTTCAGCGCCGCGTGGCGATCGGGTCAGTGCGGGAGCCCGTCGTCGTCGTGCGCCGGCGGCACGAGCCCGCTCAGCAGCCACAGCCGCGAGGCCTGCGCGTGCGCGGTGCGGTGCCGCGGGTCGGCCTCGAGCCAGCGCGCGAGCGCCTCGTGGTCGGCTTCGCTCAGCGGCTGCTCGTGCGCCTTCATCACCCACTCCCAGGCGGACTGCATGGCGAGCGCCTGCGCGGGGTCTTCACGGTCCTGATCGGGGTTCATCGGCGGGCGGCGCGCGCGGGCGCGCACGGGGCTGGCAGTGGAAACCGCCGATTCTAGGAGGCCGTCATTCCGCCTCGAGCAGGTGCCGGCAGTGCGCCAGGGCCTGGACCGCATCGCGGATCATCGTGTTGACCAGCGCCGCCGACACGCCCAGCCGCTCGCCGATCGCGCGCTGCGTCATGCCGCCCATGCGGTACAGCTCGAAGGCCTGGCGCGTGCGCGACGGCAGGCGGCCGAGCGCCTCGTCGACGATCACCAGGTTCTGCCGGCTGATCGCGTACTGCTCCGGCGTGCCCTGCGGCGCCGCGACGTGCTCGCCGCTCTCGGCGTCGGCGAACACGCCGGCCTCGAGCATCATGCGG
>NZ_JBFUFP010001144.1:0-1662 GCF_056403375.1 Rhizobacter sp. P2_H2 | reverse complement strand
CTGCTGGATCGAACAGCCGGTGCCGCTGGAGTGGATCAGGCTGATGCCCTGGATCACGCCCTTGTCGTAGTTGTAGCCGCCGAAGCCGTAGAACTCGCCGTAGCCGGTGTCGGGGCTGTACTGCACCATGCCGAACGGCAGCGTCGCGCCGGGGAAGGTGTTGCCGACCGCGCCGCCGGTGCCCTGGTTGTCGGGGTTCGGGTTGCCGATCTTGGTGCCGACGAACGGGTTGACCAGCGGGAGCAGGTCGATGTCGGCCGCCTGCGCGGCTTCGGTCGGAGCGCGTGACGCCGTCGCCGGCGCGTCCTCATGCCCGCCACCGCCGCAGCCGGCCGCCAGCAACGCGGCGAGCCATCCCAGCCGCAGGGCGAAGCCTCGCCGCGGCGTTGAACGATCTTGTCTCAATCTTGTCTCCTCGGTCATCCGTGCGACGGACGATGCACAGCGGAGCTTGGCGTGCGGTCATGTCCGCACGAAACTGCCACACGTCTACTTCTTGCTCTGGAGGCACCCTGGCTGTGCAGCGTAGGGGCAGGCCTGCGCCGCCTCGAGGGGAGATTCCCGCGCAGGAGTCAGCGCAGCGAGCGAAACAAGCCCGGTTCGTCCACGGGGTTCAGGACACCAGGTCCCAGCCCGGCACGCGCTGCATGAAGGCCTGCAGGGCCAGGGCCGGGGCGAGCTCGTCGTCGTCCTCGAAGACGTCGAGGTCGTCGGGCTCGCAGTAGCCGGTGCGCCAGCGCGGCTGCAGGCGCGCGTCGCCGTCCTCGTTCTCGAACAGCACGCGGTAGCCGGTGTGGCGCGGATCGGCCTGGATGCGTTGCGCCAGCGAGACGACATGCGCGCGCTGGCCCTCGATCAGCTGGCAGAAGCGCGCGCCATCGAACACCAGCACGCCGGTGATGCCGAGCTGCTGGTTGCGTTCGCGGGACACGTGCAGAATCTGGGCAACCACCGAGAAGTCCCGACCGGACGCAAGATGGCTGAGATAGAGGAGGCGGTACACGGACAACGGGGCTGGAGAGTTCACGGGAAGGCCGAAACCTCCAATCTATCGGCCGCGGAGGGCCGCACACATGTCAAAAGACACAGCATCGCCACAGCCGGCGGTGCGCGTTCCGTGCAGCGATTGCCCGCTGCGCGCGCTGCCGCTGTTCGTGCCGGCTTCGCCCGATGAGCTGGCGCTGATCCAGTCGCTGAAGCACCGCGAGCTGCGGCGCGACAGCGGGGCCAGCATCATCGACGAGGGGGCGACCGACGCGCCGCTGTTCACGCTGTTCTCCGGCTGGGCCTTCCGCTACAAGACGCTGAGCGACGGTCGCCGGCAGATCCTGAACTTCCTGCTGCCCGGCGACTTCATCGGCGTGCAGCAGAAGATGACCGATGCCGCGGTGCACGGCGTCGAGGCGCTCGGCGAGGCCTGGCTGTGCGTGTTCGAGCGCGATGCGCTGTGGTCGCTGCACCAGCACACGCCGCGGCTCGGCTTCGCGGTCACCTGGCTGGCCGCGCACGAAGAGGCGCTGGTCGACGACAACCTGCTGTCGGTGGGCCGGCGCAGCGCGGCCGAGCGGGTGGCGACGCTGCTGGTGCACCTGTTCCGGCGCGCCGCCGCGCTGCTGCCCGATGYGGGCGCCAACGGCGTGCCGTTCCCGCTGACGCAGCAGC
>NZ_JBFUFP010001143.1:0-1665 GCF_056403375.1 Rhizobacter sp. P2_H2 | reverse complement strand
CTGGTCGAGGCGCTGGCGCCGCTCGCCGAGCCCGGCCGGCGGCCGCTGCGCGCGTGGTGCGAGGCGCTGCAGGCCTTGCTGCGCGCCGCCGGCCTCGCCGAGGCGCTGGCGGAGGATGCGGCCGGCGCCCAGGTGCTGGCCGCGCTGCGGCTGTCGGAGGGCAGCGGCTGGCCGGCGCAGGCGGGCCAGACCTCGATGACGCTGGAGCAGCTGCGCCAGTGGGTCGACGGCGTGCTCGAGGAGGCCTCGTTCGTGCCGCCGGCGCCGCCGCAGCCGGCGGTCGTGATCACGCCGCTCGCGCACGCCACGCTGCGGCCGTTCGCGGCGCTGGTGCTGCCCGGGGCCGACGAGCGCCACCTGGGCGCCGGCGTYGATCCGCTGCCGTTCATCAGCGATGCGCAGGCCGTCGCGCTCGGCCTGCCGAGCGCGGCCAGCCGCCGCGAGCGCGAGGCCCTGTCGTTCGCGCATGCGATGCATGCCGCGCAGGTCACGCTGCTGCGCCGGCACGTCGACGGCAGCGAACCGCTGTCGGCCAGCCCGCTGGTCGAGCGGCTGGCGCTCGCGCTGCAGAAGGTGTCGCGCAGCCTCGACGCGTGGGCCGATCCGCGCGCATCGCAGGCGATCGAGCCGCAGCCGGTCTTCATGCCGTCGCCGTCGGCCGGCGCGCTGCTGCCCGGCAAGCTGTCGGCCAGTGCCTGCGAGGCGCTGCGCGCCTGCCCGTACCGCTTCCATGCGCTGCACCTGCTGAAGCTGCGCGAGCCCGGCGAGCTCGATGAAGAGGTCGAGAAGCGCGATTACGGAAACTGGCTGCACGCGGTGCTGCAGGCCTTCCACGAGACCCGCTCCGCCCCCGGCACGCCGGCCGACGAGACCGACCGGCTGCTGCAGCTGGGCCGCACGATGCAGGACCGCGCCGGCCTCGCCGACGAGGATTTCCTGCCCTACGGCGCCAGCTTCGAGCAGCTCGCGCCGCGCTATGTCGCGTGGCTGCACGAGCGCGATGCGCAAGGCATCGAATGGGCCGAAGGCGAGCAGGCGCACGAGGTCGAGCTGCCGGCACCGGCGGCCGTCACGCTGCACGGCCGCATCGACCGCGTCGACCACCGCCGCGAAGCCGGTGCGCGGGTGCTGGAGCTGATCGACTACAAGACCGGCAGCGAGAGCGCGCTGCGCCAGCAGGTGCGCCAGCCGCTCGAAGACACGCAGCTCGCGTTCTACGCCGCGCTGATGCGCCCGCACACCGAGGCGCCGCTGCAGGCCGTCTACCTGCTGCTCGATGCCGGCCAGGAGATCCGCCAGGTGGTGCATCCCGAGGTCGAGGCGAGCGCGCAGGCGCTGGTCGACGGGCTTGCCGGCGAGCTGGCCCGCATCCGCGCCGGCGCGGGGCTGCCGGCGCTCGGCGAGGGCCGCGTCTGCGAGTTCTGCGAGGCGCGCGGGCTGTGCCGCAAAGACCAATGGAGCGCGCGATGAACGCCCCGGCCTACCAGGCGGACGGCGCGCCGGTCTCGCGCGAGGCGTTCTATGCGATCGCCTGCGACCCGCAGCGCAGCGTCGTCGTCGAGGCCTGCGCCGGCGCGGGCAAGACCTGGATGCTGGTGTCGCGCATCGTGCGGGCGCTGCTCGACGGCGCGCGCCCGCAGGAGATCCTCGCGATCACGTTCACCC
>NZ_JBFUFP010001142.1:0-1665 GCF_056403375.1 Rhizobacter sp. P2_H2 | reverse complement strand
ACGCAGGTCGATGCTCGGGGCGGCGCGCACGTCCTCGGCCGGCGCGTCGCCCAGCCCGCCGGGGTTGGCGCGGGCGATCGCGCGGAACGCGTGCTGCGCATCGGCAAGGCTCAGGCCGGCCAGCACCTCGGCGAGGGCCTCGCGCAACGCGGCCGGGCGTGTCGCGCCGGGATGCCGCTCCACCGCCACGGCGATCGGTGCGCACAGCAGCAGGATGCCGAGGTTCGTGTTGCAGTGCGCCACCGACCAGCTGGCGTCCACCGCGGCCTCGATGCGCTCGCCGACGCCGGCCCCGCGCGTGAACAGCGGCCCGGCCGCGGCCATTGCGCTGTCGAGGAACATCGCGGCCTGCATGCGGTGGCCGGCCGACTGCAGGCTCACGTTGCCCGGCTTGCGCACCGCCACGTCGAGCGTGCAGGCGCACAGGAAGGCGGCCTTCGGATCCCCGGTCATCCGTTCACGCGCAGCGCCCGGCCGCGTCGGCGTCGAGCGCGCGCAGGCCGGCGCACTTGCGGTCCAGCAGGTCGTCGACGATCGCGCGCGCGATGTTGAAGCCCGTCACGCGCTGCAGGCCCTGCCAGGCCGCCACGCCGTTGACCTCGATCACCTGCGTTCCTTCCACCGACGGGATCAGGTCGACGCCGGCGTAGTCCATGTCGAGCGCCTGCGCCGCGCGCTCGGCGAGTTGCGCGAGGTCGGGCGTGAGCGCCGCCGGTTCGCAGCGCGCGCCCTGCGCGACGTTGTGGATCCAGTGCTCGCTGACGCGGCGCATCGCGGTGATCGCGTGGCCGCCCACCACCAGCACGCGCCAGTCGAAGCCCGGCGTGGTGGCGGCCGGCACGAAGCGCTGCAGGTAGGCGAGCGAGCCGAAGCCCGCGCTGAGCGCGGGCAGCGCATGGTGCACGCCGTCGACCTCGCCGACCAGCTGCAGCCCCTTGCCCTGCGAGCCGAACAGCGGCTTCAGCACCAGCGCATGGCCGGCCGCGCCCTCGCGCACCGCGATGCGCTGCGCATGCGCCTGCGATTCGGTGGCCCAGGTGGGGGGCGTCGGCACAGCGGCCGCATGCAGCAGCAGGCTGGTCATCGATTTGTCGACGCTGCGCTCGATGGCCCGCGCATCGTTGTAGACCGGCACGCCCAGTTCGCGCAGCGCATGCAGCACGCCCAGCCGCTTGGTGACCTGCTCGAAGCTGCCGCCGGCGATGCCGCGCACCAGCACCGCATCGGGCAGGCCGCGGCCGAAGCCGGGCAGCGCGAGGCCGTGCCACGCGAGCGTGGTGTCGATGTGGCAATCGGCGAGGTCGATGCAGCGGCCGACCGCGCCGCGTGCGCGCAGGGCCGCTTGCAGTTGACGTGTATGCCAACCGGTTTCGTCCGCCATGATCGCGATGCGCATCACAGCTCCTGCAGCCAGAGCTGCCGCAGCAGCGCCATGTTCTGCGCGCCGCCATGCCAGGTGTGGCCGCTGTCGAGGTTGCTGACCCACACCTCGGCCGGTGCGAACAGGCCGGCGTCGATCTTGTAGAAGTCGTAGCCGGCCTCCTTGAAGATGTCGGCGAACGAGCGGCCATGGTCGCTCGATGTGGTGGACGGCAGGTGCCGAGCCAGCGCCAGCGCGGCCGCATCGTCGCCGCGCACGCTCAGGTGCACCTGGCCGCCGTAGAG
>NZ_JBFUFP010001141.1:0-1671 GCF_056403375.1 Rhizobacter sp. P2_H2 | reverse complement strand
CGTCCAGCTGCTCCAGCAGCACCCAGTCGCTGTTCAGGTGCAGCCGGCCGAGCCGGCACTGCGACGCGATCGGCAGGAACTCCGACGCGCCGTAGGCATTCGCGAGCGGGCAGGCGAACGCCTGCTCGACGCGCCGCCGCGCCGCCGGCGTCAGCGTCTCGCCGCCGGTCCACACCTCGTGCAAGCGCAGGCGCAGGCGCCCCGCCGCCTGCTCGCCGGCCAGCAGCACGGCCACGCTCGGGTAGCTCGCGACGATGGTCGGCGCGAACGCCTGCAGCTGCGCCACCAGCGCCGCCGCCGGCTGCAGGAACGAGAAGCCGCGCAGCCGCGGCGCCCACGCCGGCACCCGGTGCCGCAGCCGCTCGACGCTCACGGTGCTCGCGAAATGCCCGCCGGTGGCACCGACGAACGCGATGCGCTCGCCCAGCAGCCACGGGTCGAGCAGCCGCCGCCACGGCTGCAGCACCGGCCGGCGGCACGCCTCCAGCGTGTCGTAGACGCGCATCGCGCCCTCGTCCTGCACGAACAGCGCCGGCTCGCCCTGGCTGCCCGAGCTCTCCCACACCTGGTAGCGCCCGAGGTACGGCCGGCCGATGCCGTCGGGCTGCGCGATGAAGCGCCGCAAGCCCGCCAGGCGCAGCGCCGGGTCGGCCACCCAGTCGTCGAAGCGGTGCATCAGCGTGTGCTTGTCGATCGCCGGCAGGTCGCGCAGCGCCGCACGTGCCGGGTCGATGCCGCGCAGCAGTTTCCGGTACAGCGGCGAATCGCGCGCCGCCGACTGCAGCAGCGCCGCGAGCCGCTGCGCCTGCCGCGCCGCCAGCGCCTCAGGCGTGCCCTGCGGCACGGCCAGCACGTCGAGTGCGAGTGCCGCACCCTGCCATGCCGCGTCGGCGGCCGATTGCCAGTCGGACACCGGCGAGGCCGCTTCGGGAGGTGCCGGACGGGGGGTGGTCATCGCGGGTTTCGGTGCAAATGTGCCCTTGGGGACCATTGGAACACCCGACGATGCGCACCGGCACCCCGCGCCGCCTTGCGTTTGCGCAAACCGCCGGCGGGCATGGCCTGCCTACGATGCGACCGCGCCGATCCCGGCGTGCGAAGCGAACCCGGAGGATCACCATGCACACCCAACCCTTTGCCGGCAATGGCAGCGATACGCTGGCCGGCGGCCTGCGCCAGATGGTCGACGAGGCCGAACGCATGCTGAAGAGCGCGGCCCAGACCGGCGACGAGAAGGTCGACGCGGTGCGCCAGCGCCTGGCCGAGCAGGTGCGCGAGATGCGCAGCCAGCTCGAGCAGCTCGAGGACGATGCCCTGCACCAGGCGCGCCGCGCCGCGCGGCAGGCCGACCACGCGGTGCACGCGCACCCGTACGGCGCGATGGGCGTCGCGGCGGCGGTCGGGCTGCTGGTCGGCTTCCTCGCGGCCCGCCGCTGATGCAGTCGGCCGCCGACGCGTTGCCGCAGCTGCTGGGCACGCTGCTCGACAGCGGGCGCACGCGGCTCGAACTCCTCTCGGTCGAGATCGAGGAGGAGCGGCTGCGCCTCGCGGCGCTCTTCATCGCCGCGGCCGYCACGGTGTTCTGCGCGCTGGTCGCGAGCGTGCTGCTCGCCACCGGGCTGGTGCTGCTGTGCGAGCCGGCGCAGCGCCCGCTGGCGGTCGGTCTCGCGA
>NZ_JBFUFP010001140.1:0-1671 GCF_056403375.1 Rhizobacter sp. P2_H2 | reverse complement strand
GTCCCCGCCGCGAACGAATCGGCCAGCTGGGTCACCCGCACCGCGATCAGCGCCGAGCCGCGCGGCGGGCGGCTCTACGTCTTCATGCCGCCGGCGACCGCGCTGGAGGATTGCCTGGAGCTGGTCGCCGCKGTCGAGGACACCGCGCTCGAGATGAAGCTGCCGGTGATCCTCGAAGGCTACGAGCCGCCGAAGGACCCGCGCCTGTCGACGCTGCGCGTCACGCCCGACCCCGGCGTGATCGAGGTCAACATCCACCCGGCGCACAGCTGGGGCGAGCTGGTCGAGCAGACCACGCACCTGTACCAGGCGGCGCACGAGACGCGGCTGTCGACCGAGAAGTTCATGGTGGACGGCCGGCACACCGGCACCGGCGGCGGCAACCACTTCGTGCTGGGCGGCGCCACCGTGGCCGATTCGCCGTTCCTGCGCCGGCCCGACCTGCTGGCCAGCATGGTCGGCTACTGGCACAACCACCCGGCGCTGAGCTACCTGTTCTCGGGGCTGTTCATCGGCCCGACCAGCCAGGCGCCGCGTGTCGACGAGGCACGCAACGATTCGGTCTACGAGATCGAGATCGCGTTCGCCGAGCTGCAACGAATCGCGGCGCAAGGCAGCGGCTACACGCCGCCGTGGCTGGTCGACCGGCTGATGCGCAACCTGCTGATCGACGTGACCGRCAACACGCACCGCGCCGAGTTCTGCATCGACAAGCTGTACTCGCCCGACGGCCCGACCGGCCGGCTCGGGCTGCTGGAGATGCGTGCGTTCGAGATGCCGCCGCATGCGCGCATGAGCCTGACGCAGCAGTTGCTGATGCGCGCGCTGGTGTCGCGCTTCTGGCAGCGCCCGTACCAGCCGCCGCGCCTGAAGCGCTGGGGCACCGAGCTGCACGACCGCTTCATGCTGCCGCATTTCATCTGGCAGGACCTGTGCGACGTGCTCGAGGAGCTGAACCAGTTCGGCTATGCGTTCAAGCCGGAGTGGTTCGCGCCGCACCTGAACTTCCGTTTCCCGCGGCTGGGCGATTTCAATGCGATGGGCACCGAGGTGGAGCTGCGGCTGGCGCTGGAGCCGTGGCATGTGATGGGCGAGGAGGGCGCGCCGGGCGGCACGGTGCGCTTCGTCGATTCGTCGGTCGAGCGCTTGCAGGTGCGGGCCACCGGGCTGGTCGGCGACCGCCATGTGCTGACCTGCAACGGCCGCGCGATCCCGATGCAGCCGACCGGCAAGGTCGGCGAGTTCGTCGGTGCGGTGCGCTACCGGGCCTGGAACCCGCCGTCGGCGCTGCACCCGAGCATTCCTGTGCATGCGCCGCTGACGATCGACCTGGTCGACAGCTGGATGAGCCGCTCGCTGGGCGGCTGCCAGTACCACGTGGCGCACCCGGGCGGGCGCAACTACGACACCGCGCCGGTCAATGCGTACGAGGCCGAGGCGCGGCGGCTGGCGCGCTTCTTCCGCGTCGGCCACACGCCGGGGGTGATGGTGCTGCCGAAGGACGAGCGCAACCCGAACTTCCCGTTCACGCTGGATTTGCGGAGGGCGTCTTTGTAGTTCGTTCGTTCGTTCGCGTATCGACGCGGAAGGCGCGAGCGGGGAGTCTGGGGCTCGCCGTCGCGCCGGTCTTCGCCCCCGGGGGGGCGAAGACTCCCCTGCGCTGACTGGTTT
>NZ_JBFUFP010001139.1:0-1676 GCF_056403375.1 Rhizobacter sp. P2_H2 | reverse complement strand
GTGCACGAACGTGTAGACCTTGCGTCGTTGACGCGTCCACATTTCCTCGGTTGCCTTGCCCCTGCCAGCCATGGAGTCTGGAAGCGGACCCATCGAGCGCTCTTCCATCGAGAGCCAGGCGGGCAGTGGGATGTCCAGAACCCCTTCAGCGGAACTGGTGACGACGAAGTCCTGACCGCGCTGGCAGCCGTCCTGTTGCAGCTCGTCAATGGCCAGAGAAAGATCGGCGCCGTTCATCGCCAAGGACAACCCGATGAGTTGATCGTCTTGGTTGAGCGACGCATCAACATCAGCAATGGAAACGTCTGGCTCCCGTCGTTGCCGAAAAGAGAGAATTCTGGACCGTTCGCGGTCGATGAATGCTCTCGTCCGCTCATTCTTGCGAGCGATGATGCCGAGCATTCCGGGCGTATCGATGGTCACTTGGCTCCTCCACATGCGCACGCACTTTCGTTGGCAGTCATTCTCCCAGACTGCCCTCACACTGCCTTACTGGCTGGCCGCCCGTTCCTGAATGGTGCGCACGAGTGCTGCCGGGAACACCTGTCCGACCTCATCCGGTCTCTCCTTAATGCTTTCAACGGGAAAGAAGTCGGTGACCTCAAAACGAGTGCGCTGTATCGCGGCAACTCTAACGGCACCCGCCTGCTGAACTGACGAACCAGCCATTGCCTTCACCCAAAGATAGAACTTGGGGTATGAGACACCGGACTGCGTCGGGCCAAGGCGAAGAGGCTGAACTTCGATGGTCGTGACGGTCGAGCCGTGAGCCCGCTTGAAGAATGTGAGCAGGTCGCGTTGCAGAAGAGGCTCGAACTCGTCCTGCAGCGGAACATTCGCCTCGATGTGCGTCCGCTGAAGTTCTGATTGGGCAGAAGTGGGCTCMTGCGCAAGCACCGCATGCATCGCAACAACCAGAACCAGCGGTGATAACAAGTGCGGCTTCATGTATTTTTTGGGCCCCGAGCGAGACGCTCATGCAAGAACAACCTCTCCACGAGCTGTCCGACGCTGCACCCATCAAACCGGGTTCGGAGTGTCGCGACCAACGGGCAGACTGGGTTGAAGCAGGTCCCACAGGTTGCCGTAGAGATCCTCGAACACCGCAACTTTGCCGTAGGGTTCGACCTTTGGAGGGCGTACGAACGACACACCTTTGGCCCTGTAACGCGCGTAGTCGCGTTCGAAGTCGTCCGTGTAGAGAAACAGGAAAACCCGCCCGCCAGTCTGACGTCCTATCCGCTCAACCTGCTGCGGATCTGATGCGCGAGCGAGCAGAAGCCGCGACTCTGTGGCGCCAGGCGGGGAAACGACCACCCACCGCTTGTTCTGTTCAGGGACAAAAGAGTCCTCGACCAGCAAGAACCCAAGTGTGTCCACGTAGAACGACAGGGCCTCGTCGTAATCTCGAACAACGACAGAAACCAGGCCAAGTGATTGCTTCATCTTCGAATCGCCAGCTGCTGGCCGAGGCTGTGTGAGAACGCAGAACTTGAAGCGTTTTCCAGGTCTTCTAACCCAGCCCCGAAGGTCTGTCCTTCGAAACGTGCATGCAGTGGAGCGCGAGCAGACCGCCGACGGCATGTCGGCCCCAATGGATCCGGTGAAGAAACGACCAATGCCAGACCGCGTCGTTCACATCGCCGCTGTCGAACAAGACGAGGCCCGCTCTGACG
>NZ_JBFUFP010001138.1:0-1678 GCF_056403375.1 Rhizobacter sp. P2_H2 | reverse complement strand
GCGCTGCGCAGCGTCGCGCCGCTGCTGCTGCTGGCGCCGGTGATGGCGCTGGCGATGGGCTGGATCGCGGCGCTCACGCTGCGCCCGTTGCGCCGCGTCGCAGGGCAGCTGCGCGAACGCGGCGAGCAACTGCTGGAGCCCCTGCCGCAGCACGGCCTGCCGGACGAGGTGGCGCCGCTGGTCGGCGCGCTGAACGCGCTGCTGCAGCGCCTGGGCCATTCGCTCGACACGCAGCGCGCGTTCGTGTCCGACGCGGCGCACGAGCTGCGCTCGCCGCTGACGGCGCTGAAGCTGCAGCTGGAGCTGCTGAAGCGCGCGCCCGACGACGCGCAGCGCCAGCAGGCCATCGACGCACTGAGCCACGGCATCGACCGCTCGGCACGGCTGGTCGAGCAGCTGCTGACGCTCGCACGCACCGAGCCCGGCGCCGCGCCCGCCGCCACCGAGCGCGTGGACCTGGCCGAGGTGGTGCGCCAGGCGCTGGTCGACACCGCGGCGTTCGCGCTGTCGCGCGGCGCCGACTTCGAACTGTTCGCGGATGAACCGGTGTTCGTGCAGGGCGATCGCAACGCGCTGTCGGTGCTGGCGCGCAACCTCGCGGACAACGCGGTGCGCTACTCGCCGCCGGGCTCGCGCATCGAGCTGCACGTGGCGATCGAGGAGGGCGCCGCGATCCTGCAGGTCGACGACGCCGGCCCCGGCATTCCACCGGGCGACCGCGAGCGCGTGTTCGACCGCTTCTACCGCCGCGCCGAGCACGAGGAATCGGGCACCGGCCTCGGCCTTGCGATCGTGCGCGGCGTCGCGCAGCAGCACGGCGCGAGCGTCACGCTCGGCGACTCGCCGCTCGGCGGCCTGCGCGCCACGGTGCGCTTCGAGGCGGCTGCATGACCCGCCGCGGGTGGACCTGGAAGATCTGGTTGCTGGCCTGCCTCGCCGGCATGGCCTTCGCCGCGCAGGCCGAGCAGATGTCGCTGCGCGAGTACGGCCAGGCCGACGGGCTGGACAACCTGGCGGCACGTGCGCTGGCGCAGGACCGTGCCGGCTTCCTGTGGGTCGGTACCGAGAACGGCCTCTACCGCTTCGATGGCGAGCGCTTCGAGCGCATCGGGGCCGAGCAGGGATTGATCGAGGTCAACGCGCTCGCTGCCGATGCGGCCGGTCGCGTCTGGGTCGGCACCACTGACGGGCTGTTCGTGTTGCAGAAGGGCGCGTTGCGCCGCGTCGATCGCGAAGGGAGGCCGATCACCGTCTTCTTCCCGCAGGGTCTCGCGGCGGCCGGCGCGGACCGGCTGTGGGYGATCGACGGGGATGGTCGGCTGCTCGTGGTCAGCAGCCCCGATGACGGCGAGCACTGGCGGGTGAGTGACGGCCCGGCGACCGTGCAGGCGCCCCTGCGCCAGCTGGAGAGCGTGCTCGCGACCGGCGACGATGAGCTCTGGCTCGGCTGCGGCGAAGCGCTGTGCCGCCTGCATGCGGGGCAGCTGGAGGTCTGGGACGCCGGGCGCGGCGTGCCGCGCCAGCGCTGGTCGCGGCTGCTGCGCAGCCGCGAGGGCGCACTGTGGGCCCGCAGTTCGAGCGGCATCGTGCAGCTGCCGGCCGGTGCAGAGCGCTTCGTCGAGCGCGGCGATGCGCAGTTCGTCGAGGATCCGGTGGCGAACTATCCGCTGCTCGAGGA
>NZ_JBFUFP010001137.1:0-1682 GCF_056403375.1 Rhizobacter sp. P2_H2 | reverse complement strand
CACGGTGAACAGCAGCGTGTTGCCGACCGAGGCCCACCATTCGGGATCGAACAGCACGCCGCCCTCGCCGAAGCGCTGGCCCAGGTAGTTGTCGAGCCCGACGAAGCGGTGCGTGCCGAGTGCCGACAGCTTCGCATCCGTCAGGCTGAAGAACAGCGTGCGCGCGAGCGGCCAGCCGGCCACCGCCGCCAGCACCGCGAGCGTCGGCAGCACCAGCCACCAGGCCTGCACGCGCCGCGCGCGCTGCAGGCCGGTGCCCGTCAGTTCCATCTGTCGGATTTATCCGCGGGGGCGAGCTTGTTGAGTTGCCGGTCGAGGTCGGCCACCGCCTGCGGCGCCTGT
The DNA here is from genome assembly GCF_056403375.1 of Rhizobacter sp. P2_H2. Classification (NCBI taxonomy): domain Bacteria; kingdom Pseudomonadati; phylum Pseudomonadota; class Betaproteobacteria; order Burkholderiales; family Sphaerotilaceae; genus Rhizobacter; species Rhizobacter sp. P2_H2. The sequence goes on along the minus strand of NZ_JBFUFP010001137.1, from coordinate 1,340 downwards.
GTCTTGCCGGAGAGCACGTCGTGCGCCGCGTTCCAGAACAGGTTGCTGACCTGGTTGTACTGCGCGGCCGTCACCGTCGACGGGCGGCTCACCGCAGCGGCGAAGGTGCTGCCGAGCTCGGCCATGAAGGGGTTGGCCTTCATCACGTCGGCATCCTTGTAGAGGGCCGGCAGCGTCGGGTTGTACGAGGCCTTGATCGCGCGGTCCTTCTGCACCGCGGCGCTGACGAGGTAGTTCACCAGGTCGGCGGCCACGGCCTGGTTCTTCGAGTACTTCGAGACTGAGAGCTGCCAGCCGCCGAGCGCCGCGGCGCTGCGGCCTCCTGTCGATCCACTGCCACCGGCAGGCAAGGGCATCACGCCGACCTTGCCGGCGATCTGGCTGTCGGGCTTGTGCGCCAGCGCCCAGACGTAGGGCCAGTTGCGCAGGAACACCGCGTTGCCCGACTGGAACACGCCGCGGCTGTCTTCCTCGGCGTAGTTCAGCACCGCCTTCGGCGTGATGGTGCCGACCCAGCTCGCCGCGGTCTGCAGCGCCTTGATCGCGTTGGCGTTGTTGACCGAGACCTTGCCGTTCGATTCGACGATGGCGCCGCCGCCGAAGCTCGCGAGCCATTCGGTCGCGTTGCAGCTCAGGCCTTCATAGGCGCGGCCCTGCCAGACGAAGCCCCACATCTTCGGGTTGCCGGCGGCGCGTTCGCCGTCCTGGATCTTCTTCGCGGCGGCGGCCAGCGCGTCCCAGGTGGTGGGCGGCGCAACCTTGTACTTCTCGAGCAGGTCCTTGCGGTAGAACAGCAGCCCGGCGTCGGTGAACCATGGCATCGCGACCAGCTTGTCGCCGACGGTGTTGTTGGCGATGATGGCCGGGAAGTGCTCCTTCTCGGCGCCCTTGGTGTAGGGCTTCAGGTCGATCAGGTGGCTGGCGAGCAGGCCGGGCCAGACGACGTCGATCTGGTAGATGTCGATCTTGTCGGAGCCGCTGCCGAGGATCTGCTGGTACAGCGCGAGGCGCTCGTTCGAGTCGTTGGGCGCGTTGATGACCTGCACCTCGTGGCCGGTCTTCCGGGCCCAGGCATCGGACTCCTCCTTGCAGAGCTGGAACTCGAGCCCGACGGCCCCGCACGAGATCTTCAGCGTGACGGCCTGGGCGCCGAACGCGCTCAGGCACAGGGTCGCGGCGAGCGCGGTGGCCCGGAGGGTGGCTTGCATGGTGTGTCGTCTCCTGTGGTCGGGGCCGTCGACTGCGGCCCGCGGGGGGAGTAGAGGCGTGGCGGGTTAACGCGGGATTTCTTGTTGCGGCTTGTGGTTCACGATTGAAACATTGCGCGGCTTGGCGCGGCG
>NZ_JBFUFP010001136.1:0-1685 GCF_056403375.1 Rhizobacter sp. P2_H2 | reverse complement strand
GCGCTGCGCGGTCTACATCTTCATGGGCAAGACCGACCCCGAGGCGCCGCGGCATTCGCAGCAGTCGATGATCCTGGTGCCGGCCGATGCGCCGGGGGTCAAGGTGGTGCGGCCGCTGCCGGTGTTCGGGTATGACGATGCGCCGCACGGGCATTGCGAGATGACGTTCACCGACGTGCGCGTGCCGGCCAGCAGCATCCTGCTCGGCGAGGGCCGCGGCTTCGAGATCGCGCAGGGGCGGCTCGGCCCGGGCCGCATCCACCACTGCATGCGGCTGATCGGGCTGGCCGAGCGGGCGCTCGAGCTGATGTGCCGACGGGCGTCATCGCGCGTCGCGTTCGGCCGCAAGATCGCTGACCAGGGCGTCACGCGCGAGCGCATCGCCGAGGCGCGCTGCAAGATCGAACAGGCGCGGCTGCTGACGCTGAAGGCGGCGTGGATGATGGACGTGGCCGGCAACAAGACCGCCAAGGGCGAGATCGCGATGATCAAGGTGGTGGCGCCATCGATGGCCTGCCAGGTGATCGACTGGGCAATGCAGGTGCACGGCGGCGGCGGGATGAGCGATGACTTTCCGCTGGCGTACTTCTACACGGCGGCGCGGACACTGCGGTTTGCGGACGGGCCGGATGAAGTGCATCGCAATGCGATTGCGAAGATGGAACTCGGCCGATATAGCTGACCCACCCCCGAGGCGCTTCGCGCCTCCCCCTCAAGGGGGCGCCACCAGTGGCCCGGCAAAGCCGGTTCCACGGTGTCCGCTGGGTCTCAATGGCGCGACGAGTCCTTGGGATCATCCGGCCCGAGCTGGGTCTGCCACGCGGTCGACGACGTGCTCGGCCAGCCGCTGGCGGCGCCCTCGCCGGCGCCCACCCCACCGGCCACCCGCACCGCCTGCAGCACCGCCACCTCGAACAGGCCGACCGCCTGGCGCACCGCCGCGAGATCGGGGTCGGCGAGTTGCATGCGCAGGTAGACCCGGCCGCGCAACAGCATCAGCACGAACGGCGGCTCCTGCGCCAGCAGGTTGCCGCTGGCGTCTTCGAGCTGCCGGGCCAGCGCGCCCTCGACCCACGAGGCCGCCACCTGCGGCGTGTTGCCGACCAGCCCGAAACGCATGCGCACCGCCTTCGAGGCCGCGAACGTGACCTTCGCGAACATCGCGAGCCAGCGCATCTCTTCCGGCGTCGCGCCGTCGATCACGGTCTGCGTGCTTTCGGTGAAGCGCTCGAAGGTCTGGCGCTCCAGCGTCTCGCGCAACGGCTGCGACAGCAGCAGCACCTGCAGGTTCGGCGGCAGGCCGAGCTCCATGCGCAGCCGCAGTTCATGGCCCTCGATGTAGGGGCGCTGGGGCGAACCCCATTCGAGGCGCCACGGCTTGCTGTCCATGCCGCCGTCGATCACGAAGCCTTCTTCCTCGCGCACGCGCTTGAAGGCCATCTTGTTCTCGCGGGCCCACTCCGACACCGCCCGCCAATCCGGGCCGTCAGGCTTGCCTGAGATCAGTCGTTTGATCGCGTCGAGCATGAAGGCCGTGCTTGAACTAGAGTCGCATCCACACAGCACGCCCGTGCTGCAGAACGTCGACCTGAGGAAGACAAGATGATCGAAGTGTATTCGTGGGCCACGCCGAATGGCCACAAAGTTCACATCATGCTGGAAGAGTGCGGGCTGCCGTACAAGGT
>NZ_JBFUFP010001135.1:0-1687 GCF_056403375.1 Rhizobacter sp. P2_H2 | reverse complement strand
GGCCAAGTGCGARCAGCACAGCGCSAACCTCGCCTGCGTGATGATCACCTACCCGTCGACCTACGGCGTGTTCGAGACCCGCGTGAAGGAGCTGTGCGCGCTGGTGCACCAGCACGGCGGCCGCGTCTACGTGGACGGCGCCAACATGAACGCGCTGGTCGGCATCGCCGCACCGGGCGAGTTCGGTGGCGACGTGAGCCACCTGAACCTGCACAAGACCTTCTGCATCCCGCACGGCGGCGGCGGGCCGGGCGTCGGCCCGGTGTGCGTCGCGGCCGACCTGGTGCCGTTCCTGCCGGCGCACCGCGCGGCCGGCATCGGCACCGACTCTCAAGTGGGCGCCGTCTCGGCGGCGCCGCTCGGCAACGCGGCGGTGCTGCCGATCAGCTGGATGTACGTGCGCATGATGGGTTCGGAAGGCCTGCAGGCCGCGACCGAGACGGCGATCCTCAGCGCGAACTACGTGGCCGCGCGCCTGGCCGACCACTACGACATCCACTACAGCGGCAACATCGCCGGCGTGAAGGGGGGTGGCGTGGCGCACGAGTGCATCCTCGACCTGCGCCCGCTGAAGGAGACCTCGGGCGTGAGTGCGGAGGATGTCGCGAAACGCCTGATCGACTACGGCTTCCATGCGCCGACGCTGAGTTTCCCGGTGGCCGGCACGCTGATGGTGGAGCCGACCGAGAGCGAACCGCTGGTCGAGCTGGACCGCTTCTGCGACGCGATGATCGCGATCCGCGCGGAGATCCGCAAGGTCGAGCAGGGGCAGTGGCCGCAGGACGACAACCCGCTGAAGGCCGCGCCGCACACCACCGGCGCGCTGATGAAGACGGAGTGGCCGCACGCGTATTCGCGCGAGGAAGCGGCCTTCCCGGTCAAGAGCCTGAAGAAGCAGAAGTACTGGTCGCCGGTCGGGCGCGTCGACAACGTCTACGGCGACCGGAACCTCTTCTGCAGCTGCCCCCCGCTGTCCGACTACAGCTGATCTCCACCTGAAGGACGCCCCATGGCCGTATCGGTCTTCGACCTGTTCAAGATCGGCATCGGCCCGTCGAGTTCGCACACGGTGGGGCCGATGCGCGCGGCGCGGCTGTTCGCGCTGCGCCTGCAGCACGACGGCCTGCTGCCGCGCGTGGCACGCGTGCTGGCCGAGCTGTACGGCTCGCTCGGCGCGACCGGCAAGGGGCACGGCAGCGACAAGGCGGTGCTGCTCGGGCTCGCGGGGCATGAGCCGGACCGTGTCGATCCGGATGCGATTCCGGCGCACCTCGAGGTCATCCGCACCGGCAAGCAGCTGAAGCTGCTGGGCGAGCACGCGATCGCGTTCAACGAGAAGACCGACCTGGTCTTCTTCCGCCGGCAGACGCTGCCGTTCCATGCGAACGGCATGCGCTTCGTCGCGTACGACGCCGACGGCACCGAAATCGCGGCGCGCACCTATTACTCGGTGGGCGGCGGCTTTGTCGTCAGCGAAGAGCTGGCAGCCGACGGCAGCAAGCAGAAGGTGCTGGCGCCGGACACCACGGTGCTGCCGCTGCCCTTCCATTCGGGCGCCGACCTGCTGACGATCGCCGCGCGCGAGCGCTGCAGCATCGCGCAGATCATGCGGCGCAACGAGCAGCATTGGCGCAGCGATGCCGAGATCGATGCCGGGCTGCTGCACATCTGGCAGGTGATGCAGGAT
>NZ_JBFUFP010001134.1:0-1689 GCF_056403375.1 Rhizobacter sp. P2_H2 | reverse complement strand
GTTCGAGAACATCCGCTGCGCGGTGCTGTGGAGCATGGGCTACCGCTACGCGTTCTGGAAGTTCCTCGCCGACCTGCGCGACGCGAACGACCGCGCCGACGAGGTGCTGCGCATGATCAAGCTCGACAAGAAGCGCGACGTGCAGGCGATGAACCTGACCTATGCCGAGCAGCGCGCGCTGGAGATCGGCATCACGATCGCCGGCGGCGCGAGCGTGATCCTGCTCGACGAGCCGACCGCCGGCATGAGCAAGAGCGAGACGACGCGCTTCATCCAGCTGATCCGCGAGGTGACGGTGGGCAAGACGCTGCTGACGGTGGAGCACGACATGGGCGTGGTGTTCGGCCTGGCCGACAAGATCGCGGTGCTGGTGTACGGCGAGGTGATCGCGTTCGACGTGCCGGAGGCGGTGCGGGCGAGTGCGAGGGTGCAGGAGGCGTACCTGGGCTCGGTCCTCGCGGCGCATGGGGCGTGACGATGCTGAAACTCGACAACCTGCATGCGTTCTACGGCAAGAGCCACGTGCTGCACGGCGTGACGCTGGACGTGAAGCCCGGCGAGATCGTCAGCCTGCTGGGCCGCAACGGCTCGGGCCGCTCGACCACCGTGAAGGCGATCATGGGGCTGGTCGACGGGAAGGGCTCGGTGCGCTGGGGTGGACGCGAGCTGCTCGGGCTGAAGGCCTTCGAGATCGCGCACCAGGGCATCGGCTACGTGCCGGAGAACCGCGACATCTTCCCGAAGCTGACGGTGCACCAGAACCTGCTGCTCGGCGAGAAGCGCGGAAAGCAATCGCCGCGCTGGTCGTTCGACGACATGTACGCGATGTTCCCGCGGCTGAAGGAGCGCCAGCACACCGAGGCGGGCGTGCTGTCGGGGGGCGAGCAGCAGATGCTGACGCTGTGCCGCACGCTGATGGGCGACCCGGACCTGATCATGATCGACGAGCCGACCGAGGGCCTGGCCCCGAAGATCGTCGAGCAGGTCGCGCAGTACCTGAACGAGCTGAAGCGGCGCGGCGTCTCGGTGCTGCTGGTCGAGCAGAAGCTGACCATCGCGCTGGAGATCTCGCAGCGCTGCTACGTGATGGGGCACGGGCGGATCGTGTTCGAGGGCACGCCGACCGAGCTGAAGTCGAACGCCTATATTCGCAAGGAGTGGCTCGAGGTCTGACCCGGACGCCGATCCGGGTTTGTCGCTGACGAGACATCACCCCGCCACGATTCCTTCCTAGAATCGAACGATCGTTCTATTCCCACTCTCCACCACCGGAGGACTCTGCATGAGCGCCACCTACGAACTTCGCGGCCCGGTTGCCGTGATCACGCTCGACAACCCGCCTGTCAACGGCCTCGGCTACGACACCCGCAAGGGCATCACCGACGGGCTCGACAAGGCCCAGGCCGACGGCAAGGTCAAGGCTGTCGTGATCACCGGCGCCGGCAAGGCCTTCTCGGGCGGCGCCGACATCCGCGAGTTCGGCTCGCCGAAGGCACTGCAGGAGCCGAACCTGCTGAGCGTGATCCTCGCGGTGGAGGCCTGCACGAAGCCGGTGGTCGCCGCGATCCACACCGTGTGCATGGGGGGCGGGTTGGAACTCTCGCTCGGCTGCCACTACCGCGTGGCCGCGCCCGGCACGCAGGTGGCGCTGCCCGAGGTCAAGCTGGGCCTGGTGCCCGGTGCCGGCGG